>NZ_AP019368.1:2867500-3167500 GCF_004295685.1 Fluviispira sanaruensis | reverse complement strand
TGATGAAAAGGTATTGTAGTTTGGATGCCATCAATGTGAAATTCATTTAATGCACGTTTCAACTTATTCATGGCATCAGATCGATTGGAACCACATACAATCAGTTTTGCAATCATAGAATCATAAAATTCAGGAATTTTATATCCAGAGTAAATATGCGAATCTACTCGAATACCAGGACCTGCTGGGAATTCGACTTCCTCAATTGTACCAGGGTCAGGTCTGAAATTATTATAGGGATCTTCAGAGTTAATTCTCGCTTCAAATGCCCAACCTCTTATTGTGAGATCTTTTTGTTCAAAGGGAATTTTTTCTCCCATCGCAATTTTTAATTGCATTTGCAAAAGATCTACTCCTGAGATCATTTCAGTCACTGGATGCTCTACTTGAATGCGAGTGTTCATTTCCATAAAATAAAATTGGGTAGGGGATTCCAAAATAAATTCAACCGTTCCAGCGTTAACATATCCAACACTTTTTGCAGCTTTAACTGCGATTTCCCCCATTTTTTTTCTAGTTTCTTCGCTGATATAACTCGAAGGAGCTTCTTCTATTAATTTTTGATGTCTTCTTTGTATCGTGCAATCTCTTTCAAATAAATGCACGACATTTCCATAGCTATCAGCAAGAATTTGAAATTCAATATGCCGAGGGTGTTCAATATATTTTTCACAAAAAACATCTGCATTACCAAAGTAACTTAATGCTTCTTTTTGGCAGGAGTTAAAAGCTTCACTGAGCTCTTTATCTGAACGAACGACACGCATTCCTCTTCCGCCCCCTCCCGCCGCGGCTTTTAAGATCATTGGATATCCAATTTTTTGCGCAATTTCTTTTAATTCCTTTATCTCTTTTAGAGGATCATTTTTTCCTGGGCAACAAGGCACTCCCGCTTCTGTTACCTTTTTTTTTGCTACAGTCTTATCGCCCATCGTTTGAATTGCGAGGGGGGATGGACCTATCCAGATAAGATTTGCAGAAAGAACGGCATTGGCAAATTCAGAGTTTTCTGAAAGAAAACCAAATCCAGGATGAACAGCTTCGGCGCCCAATTCTTTTGCAGCATTCAGAATATTTTCAATGTTTAAATAACTTTCGTTGCTAGGTCCGTTACCAATGCAGACTGCGGCATCTGCAAGTGCAACATGGCGCGAGTTGAGATCTGCTGTGGAATAGACAGCCAATGGGCTCAAATCCAAATCTCGACATGCGCGGATAATACGAACTGCAATTTCTCCTCTATTTGCTATCAGTACTTTTTTAAAAGGTTTATGTTTTAGATCATAATTTTTTTTCTGACTCATTCGTTTTGCCTTTTATTAAAATGAAAATTTATAAAATTATTAAAGAGGAATATTGCCATGCTTTCTTTTAGGTAATATTTTTCTTTTATTTTTATTTACAGAAAGAGCATTTATAAGATATTTTCGTGTTAACTTAGGCTCAATTATGTCATCTAAAAATCCTTTTTGTGCTGTTACGTATGGATTGGCAAAGGTGTCTTTATAATTTTGAATTAATTCTTTTCTTTTTTCGTCAGGATTGGATGCTTTAGAAATTTCATTTTTAAATATAATATTGCATGCACCTTCTGGCCCCATCACTGCAATTTCAGCTGTCGGCCAAGCAATATTGTAATCTGCACCAATATGTTTTGAATTCATAACATCATAAGCGCCACCATAAGCTTTACGGGTTATGACAGTAAAACGTGGAACGGTGGCCTCGCTAAACGCATAAAGTAATTTTGCTCCGTGCTTAATAATCCCTCGCCATTCTTGATCTGTCCCTGGTAAAAAGCCTGGGACATCGGTGAAGACAATAAGTGGAATATTAAATGCATCGCAGAAACGCACAAATCGAGCAGCTTTTATACTTGCATTGATATCAAGCACACCTGCTAAGTTCATTGGGTCATTTGCCACAATTCCGATCGAGTTTCCGCTCAAACGTGCGAAGCCAATAATCATATTTTTTGCAAATGAGGTTTGTAACTCTAAAAATGAGTCAATATCACAAACTCTTTTTATGACTTCTCGCATGCTATATGGTTGGTTTGGATTATCTGGAATCAAAGAATTGAGCTCAGGATCGGCTCGATCGACAGGATCAGTTGTTGGAATAATTGCGGGGATTTCTAAATTATTTTGTGGGATATAGCTTAATAATTTTTTTATAAAAGAAATTGTTTGATATTCATCTATACACGATGCATCGGCCACACCACTTTTGCTGTAATGCGTATCCGCTCCTCCAAGCGTTTCAAAATCGACGTCTTCCCCTGTTACGGTTTTAATCACATCTGGGCCTGTGATGAACATATGTGAAGTTGTTTGGGTCATGATTATAAAATCAGTAATAGCAGGTGAATAGACTGCTCCACCCGCACATGGCCCAAGTATGGCACTGATTTGCGGAATGACACCACTTGCAAGTGTGTTGCGATAAAAAATGTCTGCATACCCACCAAGACTCGAAACACCTTCCTGAATGCGTGCCCCACCGCTGTCATTTAAACCTATAATGGGTGTTCCATTTTGGATGGCAAGCTCCATAACCTGACAGATTTTCTTTGCATGCATTTCACCAAGAGAACCGCCTAAAACTGTAAAATCTTGGGCAAAAACATATACAGCGCGTCCTCCAATCGTGCCGTAACCCGTGATCACTCCATCCCCTAAAAACTTTTGCTTTTCTAAGCCAAATTGATCACAATTGTGGGTTACAAATGCACCATGCTCAACAAAAGAGCTGGGATCGAGCAACTCATAAATACGCTCTCTCGCGGTCATTTTACCTTTTTCATGCTGGGCATCGACTCTTTTTGCCCCACCGCCTTCAAAAGTTTTAACGCGAACTTCTCTCAATTTTTTTATGGATCCTTCTGTTGAAAGTGTCATTTTTTTATCCTTCAAGAATTTTTTTAATTTCAATAATTACATCTTCGACGCGGGTGCCAGGGGTGAAAATTGCCTTTATCCCTAAGGATTTAAGATGAGGAATGTCAGAGTCTGGAATCACTCCGCCACCAAATACAGGTATGTCTTCACCACCATTCAATTTTAAAGCTGCGAGGAGTTTAGGAAAAAGAGTATTGTGCGCTCCTGAGAGAAGGGAAAGACCGACGAGATCAACGTCTTCTTGCACTGCGGTCATTGCAACATCTTCAGGTGATTGACGAATTCCTGTGTAAATGACTTCCATGCCAGCATCACGGAGAGCGCGGGCTATGTATTTTGCTCCTCGATCATGTCCATCAAGTCCACATTTGGCAATGAGAATACGTGGGATTTTGCTAAATGAAACACCACCCAAAATATGAGTTCCTGAATTATCTTCATGGTTTGCGCATACTTGCAGAGAAAACTTTGCTGTAGAGCAGAGGATTGACTTCATAAATAAAGATCCCTGTATTGAGTAACTATAAAAGCTGAGTACAAAGGTAAGTGTAGTTATTGATTTGATTTTTGCAACATTTTAGAAAGGTCACTTGCATTTGTAAGCATTTGGGGCTAAAAATCTGCTGTTTTGGAAAATATTTACAAAGGAAGTTGAATTATGTGGCAAAAACACGCATACAAACTGCATTCTCTTGAGCATAAAGTGCGAAAAGCGAAGGGGATGACGCACGCAAGTGATAGTGGCATTTCTCAACCCTATGTAATTGGCGTCTGTGGGGGATCCGGCAGTGGTAAAACCACTTTCTGTCGTCAGTTAGTGAATTTTTTGGGAAAGGATCATGTTTTACATATCAGCCAAGATGCATATTATAAAGATTTAACCCACCTTTCTTTTGAACAGCGTCAACAAATTAATTTTGATCATCCAGATATTATAGAATTTCCTCTGTTAGTTTCCCATTTAGATGAACTTTCAATTGGCAAATGTGTGACCTTGCCAATGTATGATTTTGCCAAACATTGTCGTTTAATTGGCAATCAAATTGTAACTCCTAAACCGATCGTTATTGTTGAGGGAGTGTTATTATTTAATGATTCTGATACTGAGAAACGAATAAATCATAAAATATTTATTGATGCACCTGAAGAAGTGAGGTTTGAAAGACGTTTAAAAAGAGATGTGAGAGAAAGAGGAAGAACTGCTGAGTCTGTGCAAAATCAATTCAAAGCCACTGTGAGTCCAATGCACAATATTTTCGTAGAACCAGGAAAGAATAAAGCCGATCTCGTTGTTTCCGGCGAACACTCTTTTGAAACTATTATTGCAGAACTTTCTCTTAAAGTACTTCGAGAAGTTTGGGTAAATTAATTGTGTATTAAATTGCTTCGGGTAAACGTCTAAGCTTTTCTTTTTTAATTGAACGATAAATTTTTAGCACTTTCTTTTTATCTTTAAAGCATTCTTGGCTTGAGTAATGTGACTGATAAAAATACTCATGCTTAAAATAATTATAAAAATAATCAAGCTGCAGGTTTGATAAATTTTTTAAAGAGCAAATAGTATCTTCGTAAATTTTATTGATTAAAGCTTCCACTATATTCTCCTAAAGGCAATATTAAATACAAATCAAATTTAAATATGTTTTATTAAAAAGTATTTTATTAATTAATTCTATCAATAGGCTTACTAAGCGTATCGATCCTGTATGAATTTATTGTGGTGGACTTAAATTTTAATTTTTAAGTCTACCTTTGTTGAGAATATAAATTGCGAGGACGAATGTTAGCAAGAATTCATCAGTGAATATGTAAGGTTGGAGACAAAGTTGTCTGTTCTAGGGTTAATATGGTTAAAATATAAAAAAAGTATTTTGGCTTTATTAAAAATTAAATTTTAAATTTATTTTTAATCATAGGTAAAATTAAAAAGCCATTTTTGTATTCACTTTATTTGTCAAAAAATTAAAAATTTTTATAAGTATAAATCTTAAGAATGAAATTGAGAACTGCAAGGAGTAGTTTTTAAAGAACCGACAAATACAAAATGATCGAAAATCGATCATTTCTTGGACTATGCAAAAAGAATTAATACAAAAATCAATTGAATTATTTCGTGTAGTATTACAATAAAGGAGAAAAATATTTGTATTTTTGTTAAGTCTGTGTTTTAATCTGAGTAAGAAAAATAGCTTTTTCTCGATTGGAGATTATCTTTTAAATCGCGTTTTTCAAATATTATTCTAAATATGAGTTTAAAATGGAAATAATTGTCGCTAACAATATTGTACATAAATTAAACCAAATGCTGCTTGTAATTTCGGGAAACTCAGACAATCAATTTAAAATTAAAGCCCTTAAGGAATCAAGTTCGCAAGTTGAATATTTTCTAACATTTTCTTTAGAATCTCGAGAGGAAATGGCGCATAAACTTGGAATCAGTTTAAAGACCTTACAAAGGATCTATGAAAACCCTATTAAAATTCTGGATGATTATATTCTTGTGACAAAGTTAAGTGATTATTTTGGGATCACGTATCCAGAACTGATTCAAATTTTTTTCATAACGACAAATCAAGAGTTACATTTAAACGAAAATACTTCCGAGTTTTTAAAGGAAATTATCCAAATTGATAAAGAATTATCTATAGAATCACGGAGAGAGCTCGTCCGTATTTTGGTTCTTATCAGAAGACTTAAAATTCCTATGGAAAAGTTTTCTTTAATTGCCCGAAAAATGATTCATAAAAAATGCTTTTTTGGTGATAGCTTTACACGAATCAAAAATTTAGTTGATAATTTCTAAATCTTTTCTTTCTCTTGCTCGTCGATCATAGCTTTCAATTCAAAGTATGAAATATGTTTTTTCTGAAAAAATAAGTCTATTTTTTCTCTCATGTATATAGGAATACTTTCTTGTATTTTTTCATTAAATCCTGTGCATAATATAAGCTTTCCAATAAATTCTTCTTCTTCATTTTCGAGTCCGCCGATCAAATTGGAATTTATAAAATTAACCCCGTTGCCAAAATCAAAATCTGATACTATTGCTTTTACTTTCGAAAGAAAGGGACGTTCATTTACTTTTTCTTCATCAAGAAAATAAAAGAATTCATCCGGTGTTTTAAATAAAAAAACTTTTGCATCGGACATACGTTTTTCCCATCCACGCCATATCATTTCGTTGTCTTCGAGAATAACGACCCAAGGTAAATTCTCGGAAATCAATGGATTAACGACAGGCAGTTCTTTTTCAAACAGGCAAGGGATAGTTAGAGATTTTGTTAGAATAAATCTTTCATCCGAAACATTTAATTCAAAAATAAAACAGGTTTTCTCTTGTTTCGATAAGATTAAATCACTACCAGATTTTTTTAATATCTCTTTTAAATTTTTCAAGCCTATTCCATGTCCTTCTTTTTTGTTCGAATATCCTTGAAATATTTTTTCGCGATTTTTTTTCTCAATGGGTATGCCATCATTGCTTATTTTGAAAATAATTCTTTTATGAGTGCGCAAAAAACTGCACTGCTTAATATCGACATGAATTTTTTTTGTGCCAAGGCTATCGTGAGTCGCATTTTTTAAAATCGTATTGTAAATTAAGTATAAGGTTGTTTTATCAAAACGTAATTTATTTCTGATGGCAATACTGCAAGTGAGTTTGATTTTACTGTTACCTATTCCATTCCAAACATTTTGTAAAATATCAAGTGGATTTAAACTTTCAATTAAAATAGATTTTAACGTGATTTGAGCTACTTTGTTGTGATGCAAGACAGCTTGGATCGTTGTGTCAAAGTCAGATGGGTACTTTAAGATATTTTCTTGATTGATCAGCTCATGTTCAATCATATTTTTTACGTTTTCAAGTGTTTGTGAAGCAAGGTCGCGGGCTGTATTGCGTTCAATTTTTCGTTTGAAAAGAAAAATAGGGATGGGTAAGATAGCTAGTAATATCAGATAAACATAAATATTCAAAATAAAAAAGGCTTCAATAAATGTTGAGTCATGTTTTATGAAGTCAAAATCTAAGATTTTTTTATAGAATTTAAGCGTGTATTTTTTATTTTTACTCACTTTATCAGCATTTATTTTATAAGAATAAATTGGAAAATTTACAGAAATAATAAGGAAATCATTGTAGATAAGCATTGAGGGATATTTTTTTCTAAAGTCATAATCAAAAATATATTTAACATTTTCATATAGAGAAGAAGTATTCGTATGCCAGAGAGGAAAATCTCCTTCCACGCAAGGCTCGCACTCCCAAATTTCTGCAGCAAAATATTTACTCTTTTCTACTCTTTCGTAAACATTGATAGATGAAGCCACTTCAACTAAGCGTTTATACGCTTCGAGGGAGTAGTTATTTTGCATGAGATATTCAGTGTAGCCATAGGTTGAAAGATAATAATCTTTTAACTGCGAGGATGTGAAAAAAATATTCATAACCACAATTATGACAGAAATAACAAACGAAGGTATATATATGTATATGAAATAGAGAATGTTAAATCTCATAAATTTTCAATACCTTTAGATTATTTTCTTTAATCGTGTGCTTTAATCTCCCAAAGTAATAACTTTGATCCATTGGGTTGTAAGCCTAGGCTCGCAATTTTTCGGGTGTCGTATGAAACCACCATACGAGTATTTGCTACTATGACCATAATATTATTTTTGGTAAAGTATTCGCTAAGTTTTTGTGTGTAAAGAGGCCCATTGCTCATGTATTGTGTGGATGCCAAGAACAATTCATCGAATTTGCGATCGTTCGGGTATTCTCGCACATAAATAGGGCTTTTATAAAAGAAGGCAAAATTACGATTAGGATCGTCGCTGGCAAAAGCAAAACCCGACCAAAAAATAGCATTCGGATCATTTTCTCTGAACTCAGTGTAGTTTGGATCGGTTTCTAGAAATTCCACATTGAGCCCTATTTTACTGAGTTGTCGTTTGACTTCAAGAATATAATCTAATGAATTAATATTTGCCCAAAAAGTTGGAATAGCTATTATTTTATTCTTCCACAGATGGTGGGGCACTCTTTCAAGCAGTTTTTTTGCTTCTGCTACATTTTGTTTTTGGATATCTATTTTTGCTCTGTACTCTTTGTGCCAACCAAAATTTGGAAGCATTTGATCTTCAGGAGTCATCTCTCCATGCAGGGAAAGGTGCGCTATCTTTTCACGATCAAGGGCAAGAGACAGGGCTTTGCGGAAGTTGGGATTATTTCCAAGTTCCGATTGGTAGTTAAAGATAAAACCCATATTTGAACTTATATTTGGAAAGATAATTTTCTTATCATAGGGTGAGAATCCATGTTTGGGGCCTTCAAGTGACATTTTAACATCGCCGATATTCATATCGGTGAAAATTAATTTAATATATTTTGGAATATTCTCTTCGTTTTGAAAACGTTCTAAGGAAAATATGTAATTTTTATAATCGGCGGCGACCACCTTATATTTGCCAAAACCTACAGGAAAGTGTTTCCAGTGTATGTATTTATCATCGAATTCTTCAATGGGTACAATAGGTATTCTACCCTCCGAAGCTTTTTGAAAAAAGAAATTATTCTCTCTTTTGAAGTAGAAAATAATATTGTAGATATCTTTGACCTTTATTCCTTTTATAATACCCGAGGGGTAGCGAATACCGTTTACTAATATATAATTTATTTTGTTCTTCGCTGTATTTTCAATATCTATCAGGTCATTTAAGATGGATGTAGCAAAATCGAATTTTTTAATCAACGGCTGTCTTAAGAAAGAAAATTCTACGTCATAGGCGGTGACTTCGCGGCCATTGTGAAAACGCATTCCCTTTTTCAGAGTAGCAAAACAATTTTTGGAGTCACAGATATAGTCTTTTAATAGAGTCGTTTCATTGGCTTTATCTATATTACGCAAATAATTTATATTAGCTAATGTCCCATGCACAGCAGTGCTAAAAGTTTCTGAAACATGCACTGTAATGGAGTTATCATCCCCCCAAGGGACTTGGGGAAATTCAGACATATTGACTGATATCACTTCATTATTATTTGTCTGAGCGAAGGCTGTATATAAATTACTTTTATTTTTGTTTGTAAAATATATTAATCCAGCAATTAAAGTCAAAGCTAAAAATATCAAAAGTATTATTAAACGGAATTTCAATCTAATCATTCATCTTCACCTTCCAAATTTCAAACTTGATACCACTGTACTGTTCGCCAAGGGAAGCTATTTTTTTACTATCGTAGGCATAGGAAACTCTCTGGTTAAATAAAATAACCATAATATTATTTTTTGTGAAATACTCGCTCAATTTTTTAGTTGGTTCGGAAATTTTCGAAGAATTGGCTGAGGACTCTTGAAAAAGTCTTTCGTATTCAGGATCCTTTGGGAACTCATGGGCAAAGTAAGAGCCATTGCGGAAGTTGGCAAAACTTTTGTTAGGGTCATCACTGGTAAAAGCAAAACCTGTGAACCAGAGAACATTTTCATCACCATCCTTGAATTTATCATAGCCTTCCACATTGCTTTGAAATTCAACCTTCAATCCCAAATCTGTTAATTCCGCTTTGATCTCTTGAATATATGGCAGAGTATTTATATCCTTTACATCTTCCCAATAGCTTGGGATTGTTAAGACTTTATTTTGCCACAATTCATGTGGTACTTTATTTAGTAATTCCTTTGCTTGCGCAAGATCTTGTTGCTGGACAGGAATATCTGCGCGGTAATTCTTTTGCCAACCGAAATTGGGTAACATTTGATCTTCCGGAATAAGTTCCTTATGTATTCCCTTTGCAGCTATTTTTTCCCTGTCTAAAGAAAGAGAAATGGCTTTGCGGAAGTTTGGATCCTGCCCTAGTTTTGTTTGATAATTAAAAAGAAAGCCGCCATTGGAGTATATATTTGGAAAAATAATGACTTTATCATTTGCTTGAGCGCCGCGTTGCGTCCCACCCAAGAGCATTTTTATGTCGCCAATGTCATTGTCACTGTAAAATAACTTTATATTGCTTGGTATATTTTCATTAGGATTGACCTTTTTTAAAAAATACTCGTGGTTGGTGATATTAGCATTGACAACTTTATATTTACCAAAACCAACTGGGTATTTTTTCCACTTTTTATAGTCGTCAGTCAATTCTTCAATCGGCACTATGGGCAAACGCGCAGATGATATTCTTTGGAAAAAAAACTTATTCTTGCGCTTAAGATGAAATTTTATATTGTAATTATCTATTACCTCAATGCTTTTTAACAGTCCTGTCGGGTACAGTATGTTATTTTTCTGCACAGGCTCTTGTCGTTTCAAAGCACTCATTTGATTTCCATTTGCATCTTCTAAGCCTTCTAAGTCTTCTAACAAAGCGTGGGTGAATGAATTTTCTGCTTTTGCAAAAAGATTTTTAATCAACGAAAACTCTACGTCATAAGCTGAAACTTCACGCCCATTGTGAAAGTAAATACCCTTTTTGACGTTGGCATAACAGGTTTTTTCAGTACAAAAAGAACCACTCATTAAAGTATTTTGATTGACGGCATTTTCCATGTTAAAATCACCAAAAGGGATAAGATTGCCGTGCACAGCCTCGACAAAAGTCTCAAGCACATGGACTGGAGTCTCGTTGTCAAGCCATGGAATAGAGGGCGCTCCGCACATATTTATAGTCAATATTTCTCGGTTGCTATTGCTTATATTTGCTTTTACAATGAAAAAAATCAGAGCTAAAAAAACAAAAGAAATTAATATATAATGTTTTTTTATAATCTTCATAGTTGGTTCATTCCTCTGCGTCCTCGTGAGCTGTTGCAAAATATGAGAGAGTTGTTACTGCCCAACACATACTATTAATTTCGTTTTAGCACTAATTTTTTTATTTGTAATTTTTCTCTTATTTCACGAAGAAAAAATTCTGGTTATGGATAAATATATTGCACATAATCTTTAAATATTTTTAAGAAAAAAGATTTAAAAAATTTTTTATTTTAGAAAGAACTGAAAATTTTTAAATATTACAAATATATTTAATTTTTTAAGTATCTTTTTGCCTTTTGATAAATGCAGGCTCCGTTCTGTCTGGGCACAGTCTTGGGTGTAGGTCAGGTTTTTTTCATGCACATTCAAGTGCAAAAGATTTTATTTCAAGTATTGTTCAATTACTTTTATCTAAAACTATTCTAGTATATATTTATTGATAAATTAACAATAAATTTTTAAATATTAAAAATTAAATAAAAAAAATTATATGAATTATTAAATATTTTTTCCAAATTTTATTTATATAAATCATATCCTTTTAGTTGACAAATTTTGTTTCAATATTAGCATGATCTATTCACAGTTTTATTTTAAAAATTTATAGGAGAGCCGAATGAAGCTTTATACGTTTTGTTCTATATTTGCTTTGATACCGACTTTGTCTTTTGCAATACCAAAGTTTGAAACAACCTCACTACCATTGCCAACAAATATAAAAATGGATGAGACTGATAAATTGGCAATAAATTTTATAGTAGGTCTCTCGGTTCATCAAGATTCAAGCGATCCAAATCAATATTATTATGTTCCAAAATTTAAAGCGGTTAACTATGAAGACGGCTCACTTTCCTATACAAATAATGTAGAATCTGTTTCAAGCTATTCACAAATAAAAGAAATATCAGACAAAAAAAGTAGCATTATTGTTGATGAATACTTTACGGCATTAAATTCAAGAGATCAGTGGCAATTAGCACTAGATGCAGCAAAACGAGAAAATAATCAAGATAAAATTGATAGATTTAAAGTTTACTTGAAAGAGGCAGAAGATAAGCTAAATACAATTAATATTAAAAATAATCAGTATACGAGTTTATTACCAGTTGGACTCGTTAAAACATTGAATAATAAAATATCTGATTTATTTTCATATGCAGGCTTTCCGTTTAATCTCCCAGATAATGAACCAATCGAGACAACAAATTATAGAATTCGTGAAACAACAGCTCAGATAGTTTCTTCGAATGGAGGTTCTTTAACTTCAAATATTATTGCTGGATTTTCCAGTGATGAAATAAATTATATTAGGATTTATAAAACAAAATATGCTCCAAATATAAAAATATCGTTATTACCAGTCGATAAAATTACTTTTAGACCTCTGACTGAATTGGTTTATGACTCTACTGGGAAAAAAACTCTAGCTAACGGAACTCCTCTCTATCTAAAAATGGGAGGAGGAGGAAATTTCACAGGCTCAACTATAAATTTTGATTTAACAGTCGCTGGTTCTTTGGCATTTGCAAGAAGAAATGGTCCATTTATATTACCAGTTTCATTAAATGCAACAACTTCGCTCAAACTAGAACCATTTCATGCGATCTTGAATTGTGACTTTAGTACAGGATGGTCTTTAAAAGGTAGAGCAGATGTTCGAGATGGACTTGTGGTTTATAACAATGACATCACTATGAATATGGACGGAACAGATACGAGTACGGGTGGCTGTAAAATGAATCTTATCAGTGGCGATATAAATTCAGCGTCATATGGGGTTCTAAAAGCGTTAGATGCGGAGCTAACAAGTTTACAAATTAAGAAAACTCTTCTTGCAGCAGAAGATAAGAAAGCTTATTGGGAATCCGTTCAAAGAGATGTGCAAAATAATAGGCATTCAGGAGCGAATTCAGGGTTTCAAAATGTTTTTGCAGCCTTTACGAGAAGTGGATGGGGTGGAGCATTTGTCAGCGCATTTTCAGCGGCTTCCAATTTTTATTGGCATACAAATATTCAAAATGTTAATATGCTATCAAATGTAAAAATTTATAAAGAAATCATTGAAAATGGAAGTACAAAAGCAGAAATTCCTATTGCAGCAGACATCTGTTATGTGTGGAATACAAAAATTAAAGCATACAAAACTTGTACTCCAGAACAACAACGCGAAGCAGTTCCATTAACCGACGCAACACAACAAGCGGCAAAATCTACTGTTTGCTCAGGCATGTCTGACGCGATTCAATGTGGTGAAAGAAGAAACGAAAGAGCTCCAGTGGATCAAAATGGTGATATTTTACCAGGTAGTTTCTAAGACTTAAGAAAAAAAAATAAGTAAATGAACTTAAGATAAAAATGAAATAATATTCATTTTTATCTATTTATATTTGAGGAGATTATGAAAAAAATATTGGTATTACTTTCATTGCTCTATGGACATTTTGCTTCAGCACAAATAGAAAGTATCAAAGGAACATTTTTACAAAAAGAAATAGGGATATTTACATTTAGCCCAACAGAAAGTAGTTTTTCTAGTAATGAAATTGAAATTATTAATTCATGGTTGTTATCAAAGACTAAAACTCTAGACAAAAATTTAAGATATGAGAATTTAAATCTTTATTTTGATATTAAAAAAAATAGCTATGAAACTACCACTGGTTGCTTTACAGACTGGTTTAACAGTTTAGATAATGGAAACAGAATTCCACTTATGGCTTATTTCAGTAATACTGATTTTAAAAATTTAACGAATACGCAAATACAATATCTGTCAGATTCTTTTAATAAATACACAAACGATAATTCTGAAAATTGTCGCAAGTCTCCTTTATTAAATGATCCTTTATACATAAGCTTAGGTTTGAATGAGTATTTAAGTTATAAATTGCAAAATGTTTCATATGATGTTAGGTATGGAAATATCTTGGATAAAACATTTAAATCTATAACTCAAAAATTAAATTTAGACTCGGCTAAACTACTTAAAAATTGGTTAGATTCTATGCAAAATGATTTTATTTCAATAAGTCCAGATTTAATATATAATTTAATTAATAACTTAACTATAACAAGCCAAAATATCTTAAATGAAACGGAGTTCACTTTTAAGTTTATTTCAAATACAAAAAAGTTTGATGTGAATTTTATAAATATAATTGATAATGATACCTTAGTTTACCCATATATAAAAGCTTCGAAATATATTTTTGATGCATGCTCTGAGTATAATAAGTTTTTGTTATTGAAATGTAATTCAAGGAATTATCAAAAAACATTTTACTCTATACAGTTAAAGCGGAGTAACGATAAATATTATAATGATATTTTTATATTTAAACTTTAAAATCAATTTTTATCATATATTTTAAGATATTTATGCGTAAAGAATTTCTTAATTTTATGGCGCTAATGCTGCGCAAAAAAAAAACGTCGATCTTTAGCTCTTATATAAAATATATATATCATTATGAATAAATACTTGGGTTTAAAAATTTCTACTTTTTTTTCTTTACTCCAAAAACAAGTATATAAACACCTATTAAGATTAAAATGGTAGCAATAATTTTAGAGAACCCTCTTCTTCATTGAAAATAATATGGGAAGTTAAAAAAACAAATATAGGTATGAGTAATGAAAGCACTAATCTTCATGTTTTTTTATAAATGCTGTCTGCAATCTGCGGGGGCGCAGTCTTGGATGTAGGTCAGGGCTTTTCTCATTTAAAATAAGATCGGTTGTTATTTTCGCAGCCCATGCTCCAGCAGGAAATCCTGTGGCAAGCCAGCCCGTGTTGCCCAGCACACGACCCAATTTTCCATATTCTCCCAGTAAAGGAAGTTCATCGCAGGGGTAACAATCAGCTAATATTTTTATTGTTGCTAAGTTAAATTTAAAAGTATTTGTAAAATCATTAAGAGAAGCATATTTAAGTTCTTTTGCAAAAATAGGAAAGACAATTTCCTGTTGGAACTTTTCAACATTTATAAAAGTTTTATCAGGAATTTTAGTCTCTGTTAAGTTAACGCCCGCCCCTGCTCCTGGAAGTAAAAATCTTGGCCCGGATATTCTTAAAGTAACTTTATTTTCATCTTGAATAAATGTTCCGCAAATATGCCCATTGGAAGCACGAAAAGAAAGGGGTTCGATCTGAATTTTTTTATCCGTCTGTGCTTCATATTCGTATAAACAATCGCTCATGGGAATAAGATATTTTTCAAATTTAGCAATTAATTTTGCAATATCTAAGCCATTTCCTAGAACAACAACTTCGCTCTCAATTGTTTTTTTATTATTGAGTTCAATAAAGCATTTGTTTTGAGTCTCTTTTAAGTTTATAGCTTTTGAAGAAATCACCGTCACTTTTAATTTATTTAATGCATTAATTATATTTTTTTGCAATAATATTTTATCTATGCATAACAGTGCTTTTTCATTTTCAAGATAGACACCATCCTGAGCAGTTTTCTGCAGAGAGAAACCAAGTTTTTGGGCTGTGACAAGCTCTTCTTTTTCAAAATCTTTTAAACCAATCCTCAGGCATTTACTTGCAAGCCAATTGTCACTGTCACCCACTAAAGGAAGCAGTTTATCTTGAAAAAAGTGAACGCCTTTGCTGCAAAAATCATTGAGATACAGAGCAACATCGTGCCCATGTGCCACGTCCGCCCGAGTGGGTGGGTCATTCAGAGTTGGCCAACAGGCACTGAGTGAAGATAAGAAGGAATCAAATGGTTGTGAATTTTCGGGAATAATCAGCCCCACCGACATATTTTGTTCAGCTAATAAAAGTGCGGTGAAACAAGCATAGGGACCAGAACCAATGAGGGCGACATCGAATTGATAATCGGACATTTCTGTTTTCCTATTTTGTGTGACGAAAAATCATCGTCTGTGAACGCAGTTATTTAGTGCAAACAATCGAGCACCAATCGCCCATTGTGTGGGTTGCGAGGAAGTTCATTTTTTTCTCTGCAAGAAAAGCGAGAAAGTCCTTTCTCTCAGAAACAAGTATACCAGATAAAATAACAATTCCTTTATCAGCGATATGCTCCCTAATAGAGGGCATTATAGCTTTTAAAGGTCTGCTTTGAATGTTGGCAATAATCAATGCAAAATCGGTTTCTTTTATATCTTCAATAGGTATGTTGGTAAATTGGATTCCAGCTGCATTGTTTGTTTGAGCATTTTCTTCAGCAATGCGCATGCAATCGGGATCGAGATCATTGGCAATTATAAATTCAGCCCCTAATTTCTGGGCCGCAATGGCCAAAATTCCGCTGCCTGTCCCAACATCTAAAACCTTTTTTGGAATTGTATAATTGAGCATCGTTTCTAAACACAATCGCGTTGTCTCATGTTGTCCTGTGCCAAAAGCCATGCCTGGATCAATGACAATTTTGTGTTTTTGCGTAAAACTTTTACTTTGTTCCCAGGGAGGAATGATAGCAAATATATCCTTCACAAAAATAGGACGGAAAGATGCTTTCCAGCTTTCTTTCCAGTCCTGATCAGCCAATTCTTGAATCGTAAAAGTCGTTTCGTCGAAAGGAATATTCACTTTGGGAAATAGATGTTTTAAGGCGCTTTGAATAGAGAGCAAATACTCTTTATCGTTGTTATATAAAATAACAGGGATGTTATGAGCTAATTCAGTATAGTAATCGTGTTTGGGATCTTGAGGATTGTATTCTGCTTCGACATCGCATTCTAATGTCCCTAAGACAAAATCGTGAATATCGAGTTCAGCAAACAATTCTGCAAGGATATCTTTATTTTCTTCACTGATATTTATTTTTAATTCATAGCAAATATCGTTTTTTTGAGTCATTGAGATCTACGGCCTTTCATTTGGTTTGATAAGAGTATCTATACGCGATCTGATCTTCGCTTGAGAAGTATGAACAAGTGAGCCATTCTTTGCGAAATTTTGTGTTATAGCTCTTGAGTGCAGATTATTCGTATCCCTCATCAATATCAGAGTCTGCCATACTCTGTTTTGTAGGAGAATTGAAGTGCTTTCGAGGACTGAAAGGCTAGAAATTGTAAATTCGCATAATTCAATTTGTCGATTTGTCATTGGCGCAGGTGCGGTTGGGTTATTTTTAGCCCACACTCTCAAAATCGTGTATCCTCAAGATTCACTTTATATCATGAACAAATCACGGACTGTTCTTCCTCTCACAATTGAATATGTCGATGGGAGGCAATTTCAATCAGATTTGCAAGCAGTGCTGCTAAATGAAAATCCACAAAATATTTTTTCCAAAATAAAAAGTTTAAATATTTATTTTTATGTCACGTTACCACCAGAGAATGCGGAAAATGTTTTTGTATATATATTAAAGATATTAAAGGGAGTAGCAGGTGAGAAAATAATAACCATTATTTTTTTAAATAATGGCTTTGTTGATAAGAAAAAAATCGAAAATTTTAAAATAAAATTAAGTAAAAAAGGATTTCTCACGATTCATTTTATCCGAGCGTTAATAATTGCAGGATATATGCGTACTCGGGATAACGCGGGAACTTTGGTGAAGAATACTGGCGGAAATAAAATTTTTTATGGAACTTATAATAATGAATTTATTGACTCGAATAATATTTTTCCAAAAGAGTTTTATTCAAGTATTTATGACAAGGATATTTTTTTGAGAGAAAAGGCAAAATTTATAACAAATCTATTATTGGGCTTGATTATTAATAATAAATTATTAGAGAATAGAAAAGTTTTTACAATCATTCCAAAAGATAAATTGGACAAGACTCTTGAAAATTTTTGTAATTTATTTGGAGAAAATGAAGTAAGATATGATTTTATTCGAGAACAGTTTTTACTCGCAGTTCATGAAACAGGTGGAAATATTAATAGTATAAGTTATGCTTGGTATCATGGAAAAAGGCAGACGATAGATTACTTTGTTTCAGAACTAAAGTCTTTTATGAAGAAGAGTAAAAATAAAAGTGCAATACATTTTATGAATGAAATTATAAAAGAATATTATTGATTCGTTTTATTTCAGCAGTGGAAAGATAATTATGATCAGTACGAATAGAAGAAGATTTTTGTTTAGAAAATATAGTATAGCTAGTTTTACGATCGTTTCAATTAATATCATTTATTATCTTTTTATATGTGCTCAGTCTGGAAATTTTTTGACAAAAATAGTCCAAGGACCGGGTTACGACCTGTTGGTTGCCTACGGAGCAAAGGAAAATGGTTTGATAGCATCTGGACAAATGCAAAGACTTTTTTTTCCAATTTTTATGCATGTAAATCTTGTGCATCTCCTCGTTAATATGTTTGGTCTATGGTCGATTGGTCGGATCTTTGAAATGATAGCAGGGCATAGGAATCTATTTATTCTATATCTTGTTGCAGGAATAACCGGTAATTTTTGTAGTTTTGCTTTGTTACAGAATTTATCTGTGGGTGCTTCAGGAAGTTTATTTGGCTTATTATTATGTTTGTTTATTATTCAAAAATATGAAGAAAGACTGTCAAAACAATTTAAGCGTCCGACTCAGGGGATGCAGTTTGGTAGAGTCCTGCTTGTGAACTTGGTTTTAAATATTATTTTTGGTTTTTCTATCCCAATTTTTGATTGGGCCGCTCATTTAGGTGGCTCTCTTGCTGGAATACTATTTGGTTTTGCTTTAACAACAAGGCATAAATGGAATTTGAAATTTATTTTGTCTTCTGCAAACTCTATGCAATTAAAGAAAAAGTTTTTTGAAAGACATCGTATTTATTATGTAGGAATAATATTATTAAATATATTGTTCTCAATGGCATTTTTTAATATTAAAAAATATCAAATCATCTATGGCAAAGCCATAGAGAGTGCAGCAGAAAATAAAAATATGGTCATGTCTTATGAAGATTTACCTCAATATGAAGATATTCTTGTCTCACAAAATGAAGAAACCAATCCTGAAAATATGCAGAATGATGCAATTTTTTTACATGAAAATGGTTATTTTTTTGCTGCTTTGAATTTATATGAAGTTTTGTACACTTTAAGTAAAGAAGGCTTTGGTTCTGAACAATTTTCCTCGGATTCTAACAAAGTATTGCTCAAAGCTGCAATTGAGTTGGCTAAACAAGATCGTATAACGATAGCGACTATGAAAAAATATAACCAAAAAAAGATTTATAATAAAAAGAATATTACAGAAATTTGTGCTAAACCAGCTGCTCTTTATATGACATTGGGATTTTTCCAAATTTCGGGTAAATTATATGAATGCGCTTATGCATTGAATTTAGGAAATGATGAATATGCTTTGAAAGGGATAGAGTCTTTTCATTTGGCAGAAGACACGCAAGGAATTAATCAGATATTATCAATGATAAATATAGCTGATAAAAAGTAAAACCTCAAAATAAATAAATATTTTGAGGTTTTATGTTAAAAACGATCTAGAAATATTATTCGGTATCTTGAGCATAAAAAATACTTCTGGAATCTTTATGATGATCTTGTTTCTTTGCGTGGCTTTTTTTCAGCTGTTCCACTGCTTTTTTTGCGCATTGGTGAATACTGTTATACATATCAGTTGATTTAACAGTGACATCTCCGTTAAATGCACCATCAACCCAAGTTAAATGAGCGATTTGTTCTTCCCGCTGTATAGATAAAGTCCATTTTGTTTTTATATGATTGAGTGCAATTGAATGCAGTTTGTCTTTAGATTCTGCTTCACAGGCCTCTTTTAGTGGCTGTGTAAGTTCGAAACCATGTGCTGCAACTTGAATTGGCATAAGACACTCCTTTGTGCAATAAAGTCAATGCGCAGAGTATATTATTTCCAAAATAATTGCCATAAAAAAAATGAAATTTTATATTTAATTTTTTTGTGCTACTAAAAGAGGAACAAAACATGCTTCTTCAATTGAAGATGTTTTGCTGCCTAAGAAAAATCTTTTCAATGCACTTTCCCCTCTTGCTCCAATGATCAGCAAGTTCTTATTTTTATCTTTTTTCAGAAGTTTTAAAATATCGTCACCGACTCTACCAACATCAATTTGAGTGCTAATATTCATAAAACCAGTTTTATTTTGTAAATTTTGTTTTATTTTTGTAATTTCTTCTGTTTTTTGCGCTTTGATTTCATCTATCGTATCTGTTTGAACTTGTGAAGGAATGTAATCAATTGGAAAAATATGGGAAATATTCATGTCTAAATGGGTCGTAGTGGCATCAAAAACATGTAATAGTAAAAGTGGGCAGTTTGCTTTTGCCGCAAACGTTGCGGCCATATCTTCTGCAAACTCACTTGTTTCATTAAGAGCAGATGCAGCTAGTATTCCTATAGGAGTCCATGAACTCCACTCTTCACTTGATGGCATAATTAAAGTCGAAACTTTAGATTCTATAGCGATTTCTTTTGCGGGTGAACCGAATAATATTCTTTCCCAAAATGAACTTTGTTGTTTCCCAACAATAATAAGATCAATTTGGCTGCTTTGCTCTTCCAAAATATCGATAGTTGCAGTGACTTCATTCTCAAGTTTAATTTTATATTCTATATTTTCTGGAATTTTTACATGAAATCTTTCTGAGATTTTTTTAAAATGGTCATGTGTTTCTAATGTTTTTTGTTCTAAAAAAATTTTATATTCTTCACTCTGGGCTATATTATCTTTTGGCTGAACAACATCATCATTTAAAAATTTATTTGGTTCGTGTAAATAATGTTGACCACAACTGAGCACTGTCATTCTGGCATCGAACATCTGAGTGAGACGCATTGCTGCTAATTCCGCATTGATCGATACTTGTGAAAGATCAGTGACACAAAGTATATTTTTAATATTTTGCATAAATTTCTCCATTTAAATTTATCAGAAACAGGTTTTACAATTGAAGTTTTTCAGCTTCTTTGTGTTTACCTGTCGCGATCAGAATTTTTGCAAGCATATTTTTGGCTGAAAAATTCTCTTTATCTTTTGCTAAAAGATGCTTTACTGTTTTTTCTGCGAAAGCAAATTCTTTGAGCTCAAATAGAATTTTAGATAATAACGTGATATATTCCATTGAATTTTGCTTTTTAGCAAGCACAGGGACGAGTAAGTTATATGCTTCTTTTAACTGATGGCTGCTAATAAGGGAATTAATGGCTTCAATCAGCATTCCACCTTTGGCATATGAATAACTTTTTATATATGAGCTGCGTATGCGCTCCTCTAAAAGACTTTCATTTAAAGGCTTGAGGATAAAATTGCTGTAAAGACTTGCTTTAAGAAGTTTTATCTCTTCTTGATCCGCATCGTGACAAATGGCAAGGCAGGGTGGTGGGGGAAAAAATTTATGGCTTGCGTCGGGAAATCGTGCAGGGAAAAAGCGAATTTTATCTATATTCTTCAGATCTTCAACCACAAAATGCGGCTTATACCCTTTTTTTATAATAATATCAAGGCCTTCTGCGGTCGTGCGCGCGTTTTTGATCTCACGTGCGCCACAGCGCCAGAGTGCCGCTCGGACAACCTCCTCCGTGCTGGGTGAGTCAGTAATATAAAGAGCTTTTTGTAAGGTCTGTAAACTCACGGAGTCACCTCGATTTTTGAAATTATATCAAACCGTTGTATAGCTTCCAAGCCACAGTTGCGCCCTTTCTTTTTCATGGATGAAGTGCTTATTTTCTTGACTTTCATTCTATAAGAATTTATCAGAGGCAGTTGCTGTGCAAGATTGCATGGTTTTTTCTGGCAACGCACCCTGTGCGAGCTTAGACCGCAGGTAACGGTATCTGCGGATCGTCACTCAGCAGCAAGTGCCCAATAGATGGCTTTGCCCATTTAGGAGTTTTTAATATGGCTCTCAAGTTTAGACTTCAGCGTTTTGGCTGTAAAGGTCGTCCTTTTTATCACGTAGTTGTTACAGACTCTCGTAATGCGCGTAATGGCCGTTTTATTGAGCGTGTTGGACATTACAATCCTATGCCTGACCTTTCTGTTGTAGAACTTAAGACAGACAGAATGGCACACTGGTTTGGCGTTGGCGCTCGTCCAACGAATACTGTTGCAAATCTTCTTAAAATTAAAAAAGTTGACCTTGCTGAGCTTGCAAAAAGCCAAGGTTAATTTCTCTTATTTTATTGACTTGGGTTTCCGTAGCTCCTGAGTCATGTTTTTGAATGTTGGAATCGGTTCAAGTAAGTTTGTGTACCAGCATTCATTTTTCAAGCAGCACTTACTTATTTAAGCATATTGGAGCTTCACATGGCTAATCATATTTCTTCCGAAAAACGCGCTCGTCAGAGCGAAGTTCGTCGTCTTCGTAATCGTGCAAACATGAGCGCAATGAAAACAGCAACAAAAAAAGTTATTGAAGCTGTACAAAAAAAGGACTTCTCAAATATTGCAGAACTCCTTCGTGCGGCTCAATCTGTTATTGCTAAGACTCGCAAAAAAGGCACAATTCATAAGAACAATATGGCTCGTCGTATCAGCCGTTTAACTGCTTATGTAAACAAGGCTCGCAACGCTCAATAATAAATTGAGTGTCGTTTGCTTTAAAAAAGCTCCCAATACATTTATTTGTTTTGGGAGCTTTTTTTGCGTATGTAGAGAGTTTTTTCAACTTCAGCAATTAAATTTTTGCTTTCATCATTAATAAAAATATTAAAAGTGGGTTCCATTTTATTTCCATTCGCAGTATTCTTACGAATATTATCAATTTGTTCTTTGGTTATTAATATTTTAGCAAAGACTTTGCTTTCCGCTGGTTTTTTAAAATGAATTGTCGCAGATTTATCCCAAATAATATGGTCATTACCTAGATGATGCATAAGTAACAATACCAAAAATGGATCTGTCATCGAATAAAGAGATCCACCAAACTGTGTTCCTTTAATATTTTTATTCCAGAATTTTAGTTTCATCTCGACATCTAGTGATGTCATATCGTCAGATATGTTATTAATATGAACACCCGCTCCCAAATAAGGTGGCCAAAAACGCATTAATTTTAGCATTGTTTTCATTTGTAGTTTCATATTTTTTCTTTCTAAATATATAAAATCCTTTTAAAAATAAAAATTTATTCCAAGAAAAATAAATTAAATCAAGTTTGCGTTTGATCTTTATCGGCAAACTGGTAATTTAAGTTGTTTCACGTTTCTTGAAAAGAGTTATTGCGTACATAAATGTTCTAATCGTTATGAATCAATAGGAAAAGGCAGAAAATGAAAAAAAATATAAGTAAAATTATTTTTCAGACGAATCCAGAGTATTCAACTCTTATTATGCGCTTAGCGCTTGGTTGCATGATATTGCCCCACGCCTTGCAAAAAACTTTTGGCTTATTTGGTGGCGGAGGATTTTCAAAAACGTTGGAATATATGAATCAGGCGGAAGGTATCCCACTTTTTTTCGCCTTTTTAGCTATAATGGCTGAATTCTTAGGGGGCTTAGGTCTTATATTTGGTTGTCTGACACGGGTGGCTGCATTTGGTGTGGGTTCTGTCATGACAGTGGCAATGCTCATGCATCGCTCAAATGGATTTTTTATGAATTGGTCAGGCACAAAAACGGGTGAGGGGATCGAATTCTTTATTCTTGCCATTGGTTTATCACTTGCACTTATACTAAATGGCGGTGGAGCATTGTCCATTGATAGAAAACTCAGTCGCTAAGAAAAACTTTTAAACAATTTTAGTTTTTGAATGTTTTCTACAAAAAAAACTTTTAAACAATTTAAATATTAAAAGCAAAACCCGCCCAATTAACATGTCGCTAAAATATTATTGACTTTATTTTTTTCTAAAATATTATCATATTGATTTTGTGAATCACAGCAATGAAAAAATGAGCTAACTAAATATGACTATGAATACATCTCGAAATCTTTTAAAAAATGAACGACCTCAAGCTCCTATTCTTATTTTCGACATAGAAACAGTTCCTGATATACCATTATTATACGTAAATTATCAAGACAGACTCGAGAATAAATTTGTTTTTAATGAAGACTCTCATTGGAATGACAATGAAAAACTCGAAGAGATAAAAGCGCAGACTAAAATTGATTTCCCTCAAACAATTTATCATTGTGTGCTTTCAATTTGTGCTATCTTTATCGATCCAGAAACTTATCAAATCATGGATGGATTTAAGAGAACTATCAGAAACGTTGAGAGTTATAGTGAATTAAAAGGAGCTGAAAAAAACATTCTGAAAGAGTTTTGGGCTTTTTCTATAAAACATCAAGATTTTCATAAATATTGGTACGATCAAACTATGAATGATCGCTATATGAGTGATTACCAAAGGAACAAATTAAAAAAATTACCCGTAACATTTTGCGGATATAATATTTCTAATTTCGATTTAATGGTTATAGAACAAAGAAGTCTCATTCATTTTATAACTTGTCCGATTGATGATTACGTAAAAAATTTAGGTAACGATTCTTATCGCTATAAATATGCATCGGATAAAGTGTTTGATCTGATGAGCTTTGTATCAAACTTTGACAATAAAAATGCACGCATTGGCTTAGATATTCTTGCCCAATCAATGGGACTTGCCGGAAAATTAAGTGGAATGGATGGTTCCCAAGTTGCTTCGGAATTTTACATTAATAATGCATCAGATAAAATAGAGGAGTACTGTGCAATTGATGTATTAATTTCATACGGTGTATTTCTTGCTATCCAAAAATTTAGAGGAATTCTTTCAGAAGATCGGTTTAAGGAATGTCTTATATGGTTCGAAAAATGGCTTTTAAAAGAAGGAAAACCAAAAAGTTATCGGGATTTAGCAATAGAAAGTGATAAGTATTTTGCATATGCAAAAAATGCTTAAGACTTTCTAGAAAGAGCCGATAGTTGTGTGTGCGTACCGACAGGAGTATAGAGAATCAAGAGTACGTAAGCCATTCTGTTTTGGAGTTTCGTATTTCTGCTTCGCTACGATTATTTTAAAGTATTTTATATTTCATAATTTCGGAGGATATTTTTATGGGTGAAGATCTCGGCTTTTCAAAAGGACTTGCGGGAGTGGTTGCCGATGCAACATCTGTGAGTCAAGTTCAAGGTGAAGACGGACGCCTTATTTATCGTGGAATTTCTATCGAAGAGTTGGCTGAAAAATCTACATATGAAGAGTGTGTTTATTTTTCTCTTTATGGAAAAATGCCGACGAAAAATCAATTGACAAAATTTAATACAGAATTAAGACACAATCGCGTGTTACCAAAAGCTGTGGAAGCAGTGATTGCCGCAGCGCCGCGTTCTGCTCACCCAATGGCTGTGCTGCAAGCAGCAGTGGCTGCAATGGGTTTTGACGAGCAGCCTGTTAACTTAAAAAATGAAGATGCAAATATACACAACGCAATCAAAATTATAAGTCAATTGGCAACTGCTGTTGCGCATATTTCTCGTGATCGTCGTGGACTTTCACATATCCCACCAAATACAGAAATGTCACATGCAGAAAATTTCTTGTATATGCTCCATGGTAAAGTACCAAATAAAGAAGAAGCGCGTATTTTTGATGTTGCCTTGATCCTGCATCTCGATCATGACTTCAACGCTTCTACTTTCTCAGCGCGTGTGGTCGCTTCTACCGAAGCTAAGCTTTCGCTGTCGATTTCTGCGGCAATAGGCGCTCTTTCTGGACCTTTACATGGCGGTGCCAATGAAAAAGTTCTTGAAATGGCTGATGGAATTGGCGCACCAGAACATGCAAAAGAATGGGTATTAAACGCGATTGCGACAAAAGCAAAAGTTATGGGTTTTGGTCACCGCGTATACCGCACAATGGATCCGCGCGCTAAAGTTTTACGTGGTATGCTTGAAAAACTTGTTGCAACAAAAAGTGATAAAAGCACATATGAAACTCTTAGAATTGTGCATGACACTATGATTGAAGAACTAGGTAAAACTTCAAAAGACTATATTTGGCCAAACGTTGATTTCTGGTCAGGTTCACTTTATCGCCTTATGGACATTGATTCGATAGATTTTACGCCTATTTTCGCTGTGTCTCGGGTTGCGGGTTGGTCATCGCATATTATTGAAATGTGGCGTGACAACCGCATTTATCGTCCATCGGCAAAATATGTTGGACCTACAGATGCAAAGTACCAAGATATAAAAAATAGAAAATAAATATTTAGTTTTTTATTCTTTTGCTAAAATAAGATTGATAGGATTTTCCTGTCAATCTTTTTTTTGGATTAATATATGTCAGATAATAATATAAAAGTGAATGAACCAGCAATATGCTTTGATAAATACTCTTTATCAGTTGGCTTTATCTCACCTATCCGTGAGCTTTCTTTTGCAATTCATGAGGGAGAATCTGTTGCAATCATTGGGCCAGCAGGATCGGGTAAAAGTATGGTTTTATCAATTATAGCTCAGTTTTTATGGGAAATTGATGATAAATTTTTATTAAACTCATTAAAACAGATAGGCAACTTAAAAATTCTTGGAATACCACTTGGTGGTGAAAAACCATCAGTCAATACACTAAAAAAAATATATCCAAATGTTGTGCTGGTATCTGAAAAAAGTGCATGGTTACCTGTGTCAATAGCAGAAAACTTTGCATTATCTCAGAGTTTAATGGGTGCTGAATATATTCTCGACTTCCACCAATTGATCGAAAATTTACCTATATCACAGCACAATAAAGCGCAAATTGATTCCTTAGCTGAGCTTTTACCAAGTCAAGTTGAAGTACCCTTTTTGCAACAGCTTTCAATTATCCGTGCACTTATTCGTAAACCCAAAATACTTTTGCTCGATGATGCTTTTTTAAGAATGGATCCAGTATTATTAAAACAAACAGAAAATTTAATATTAAATATGAGCGAAAAATCAACTCTCGTTTGGGCCACAAATGATCTCTTTCAAGCAAGCCGGGTAACTGATTGGACTCTTTTTATGCGACATGGAACAATGGTAGAGTACACAAGAACTGCTCAATTCTTTACAAATCCATCCACACGTGATGCTGAAAACTTCATTGCAGGACGCGACGAAGTTTAAGTCTTTTCATTAAATATATTTTATTTTTAAAAATAATTTTATAAAATTATAATTTAACAATATCTGTCTTTAAATTATTTATATAAATTCAATCATATTTTCACTTATGCTTATCTTATTTATCTCTAGTTGAAAAAAATTTGCAATTAAATAAAGTAACAGTTTTTTGGTGGTAAATTTTTAAAAATAATTTGACTTAATTTTTTTCATGTAGTAATTATAAACCAGAGTTCCTATTTATAATTAACAAGATTGAACGTCATTATCTCTTTCCGATATTAAAATATTAATTACTAGAGGAAAAAAGATTATGCATCAAATTAAAGATGTCACACTTGAATTCATCGAAGTCGAGAAATTAATCCCTCATGAAAACTTTGATTATGATGCTATTATTTTATTAATTTCTAAAATATCGAAAGATGGATTCTGGAGATCTCCTGTTGTAATCGATAAAAAAACACAAATAATAATGGATGGGCACCACAGAGTTGAAGTAGCAAAAAGAATGGGGGTGAAAAATATACCGTGTTACTTAATGAATTATGGGGAAAAATATATTGACGTTTTAAATTGGCATACAAATGAAAAATTTGATGTAAATAGTATTTTTGAAACAGTTCGTGTTGGCAAAAAATTTCCGGTTAAAACAACTCGACATATATTTTTAATCCCTCTTTATAATGTGAAAATAGACTTAAATATGCTAATTATATAGGATAAATTATAATGAATATATTAGAATGTACTGGAAATACACCTATTGTGAATATTGGGAAAATTAATAAATTTTGCGGAACAAATGTACAAGTGAAATTAGAGAAAACAAACCCAGCAGGAAGTATAAAAGATAGAGCTGCAAAATATATAATTGATTACGCTGAAAAAAATAATCTTATAAAACATGGAGGAACAATTATAGAATCTTCTTCAGGAAATTTTGGAATCAGCTTAGCTATGATTGGAGCTGCGCGTGGTTATAAAGTTATTATTTTAGTCGATCCGAAAGCGACAGATGTCAATGTTGGCCTAATAAAAGCCTATGGAGCAGAAGTTATTGTTGTTGATAAAAAAGACGATGCAGGATCTTATCATAAAACAAGAATTCAGCTCGCCAATGAACTTGCACGGAAGATTGAAAATTCATATCGACCTGACCAATGTTTTAATATTCTCAGTTCAATCGCGCATAAAGAAACAACTGCGAAAGAAATATTTGAACAAACTCAAGGTGAAATTTCGGGTGTGGTTGCGGCTGTCAGCACTGGTGGGCAGATAGGAGGAATTGCAGAATTCTTTGCAGAAAAATCTACAAAATATCTTGTAACTTGTGTTGATGCTTACGGCTCTTCCATTTTTGGTGGGGAGCCGCATTCCTATAAAATACCAGGTGTCGGATTGAGCTGGACTCCAAGAAATATTAGGAATGTAAATAATATTGATTATGTCTATCGCATTCGTGATGAAGATTCTTATATATCTGCACGGATTTTATGTAGAAATGAAGGAATACTTGCGGGTGTATCATCGGGTGCTGTTGTGCTTTCAGCTCTTAAACTTTCTCAAAAAATTCAAAATAAAAAACCTTTAATAGCAATTCTAGGTGACAGTGGAGAGAGATATTTAAACACTTTATTTAATGATGATTGGCTCAAAGAAAATGATATTCCACTTGAATCTCATATGGAATTACTTTATAAACTTCTAAGTTCTATTGATGAACCGCAAGCAAGACCAAATATCGTTGAAAATTATCGTGATGATCTTATATACTCACTGGGCGTTCCTGAAACAACTATGACGCATTTTTAAATTATATTTAAATAAATAGGTTATGCTATGAAAAAAAATCTTGTTCTTATTGAAACTTTGCATACAGGTTCTGGGCTTGAAATTATCAAAGCAGCCAAAAGCAAAGGTGTCAAAATTCATTTTATAACAGCTGAATACTCTTGGTTTGAATGCCATTGTCCAGCAGAGATTGCTGAGGGAATTAATATTATTAAAGTGAATTGGGACAAGACATCTGTACGTCAAGAATATTTAAAATTGATTCATGAACAAGAAAAATTCTCTTTGTTTACCCAAAGGGATGCTTTTGTCGAAGCTGTTGCAGAAGTTGCTGAGGAATTTAAATTAAATTTTACATCAAGTAAAGCTATGAAAATTGCACGTAATAAAGAAAAAATGCGAGAATTTTTTTCGCAAACATTTATTCCTTCTCCCAAATATTGTTATGTCAATACTAAAGAAGAATTGTTTATTTCACTCAAGTCTTTAACATTTCCTTTCGTGGCAAAACCGACAAAAGGTTCGGGTAGTAAAGACGTAATTATCATTCAGAGCAAAACAGATCTCTCTATGCTCGATAAATTTTTTAACAACGAATCATCTGCAAATTTATTATTAGAAGAATTTATACTGGGTAGAGTTGTTTCGGTTGAAAGTTTTACAAGCAATGGTAAACATCATTTATTAGGCGTTACAAATAGACTTATGGGACCACAGCCCTACTTTGTCGAGCTTGGTTACGCATTTCCTTGTCGCTATGAAAATATTTTACAAACTAAACTTGAAGAGTATACTAAATTTATTCTTGATAAAATTGAGTATAAATTTGGTTACAGCCATATTGAGTATATTTTGGGGCATGATGATGTTTATTTAGTTGAAATAAATGCACGTTTGGGCGGTGGTCAACTTGGGAAAATAATGTCCTATAGCTTAAACCTAAGTGTCTACGAGCTGTTAATAGAAAATTTATTTGAAACTAAAGAAATTGATTTAGATTGTAAAAATTTGCAAGCTGCTGCATGTTATACAGTGTATTCGCAAAAACCCGGTGTGATCGAAAGTATAAAAGGAATGGAATTAGCCTCACTTTTCCCAAATGTTTTGCAAGTGATTCAAGGCTTAAAAATTGGTGACTACGCTAAAGAAACAAAGGATATGATGGGGCAAGTTGCTCAAGTGATTGCTACAGGAAATACCCCTGAAAATGCCTTAATTTCTGCCCACTCAGCGGCGACTTCTATTGTTGTTGAGGTGAAGTAATTTTTCTTAATGAAAATAAAAAGCTTCCAGCGAGAAAAATGACACCATAGCTAAACATTTTCGTTATTTTTTGTCGTGTATATGAAACCATCTGCAATAATTTGGAAAATTTTTTTCACAGAAAATTTATTTTCATTCTGTTTTTCACTTTTATATTTAATCAATAGAATGCAAATAGAGTGAAGACAAAATGCTATGAATGTGAGTATAATAACTATCTCTATTTATAATACTGCAATTAAAATTCCACTAAAAATAAAGATCAAAAAGAAAGAAATAAATCAATCGCAAAAGTTTTTTGGATGATTAACCTTGCGGTTATTTTGCAACTGATTTAGAGCTTATTTCTTTGAACTGGCCTCTACTGAGAATGCATACCATGAGGAGGTGGATTTATCAGCAGGTTGAATAAACTCATCTTCTTTACAAAAGTGAATTAGTCTTTTATATTCATTTGAATTTATAACAAAAACAAAAGTATATGGATCAAATTTAGTGCCATATATTATCTCTTCTTCGCTTTTGACTAATTTCCAATAACCTGTTGCTGTTACATAATTATTATTTGTATCTACTGCCCACCTCCAGTTAGAGCGAGCGAGAATAGGAGAACAAAAAACAAAAGTAGTCGTTTTTGGAATTTTAGGCTCTCTGGAAAATGCAGGGATTGCTAATATCGAAGAAAATATAATAAATACTTTTTTTAGCATAAAAAAATTCCTTTCAAGTAATTAGAGATATTTAAATTATTAAAAATATCCTTTTATAACTTATATAAAATTATTACTTAAATCAAATATTGGTTATGATATGCTTAAGCATTGGGATGTAATATTTATATAATATAAATCAAAAATCCATTTTATATTTTATAAGTAGAATAAAAATATTTTTAGAATAATTGCATTTAGCTATTGATTTTTAAGCAAAAAAATATTATCTATCACTCTAGTTTTCTAATTTTATTTTTATAGTTACTTATTTATATTCTAACTAATTTTTATAATTATAACTTGGGTTGAATATGAAAAATATATTTTTAGCTATATTATTTTCGTCGTTATTTTTTTTTGAAAACAAAACTTATGCTGTTGAAACTTATGTCTATTGTGCGGATGAAAATGGAAAATGGTACTGGTTATCTGGGGGAACTATAAAAGTCTCTGGCTATTGGGACACGGCTTCTATTAGGCGAGGAATGTATTTTAATTACTTTGTAATAACAAACGGACTTGATGAAGTTAAAGCGTTAAGAGATAAATGCACTAATGAGTTCGGAACAAATTATATCTATGCGCAACCTGCAGATTCGAGTCTGCAACGGTGGAGCCTTTTTGCGATAGATGATGATACTTTTGTCAAAGGCATCGTAACTTTTTTATCAAATAATTAAGCGTGAGAACAATACTTTTTATTAAAAAAAGGAAAATAAGATGGTACGATTCAAGATATCGTTTTTTTCAGTATTGTTGTGTTTCTCCTCAACTACTTTAATTGCGAAACAACCAATATCGAGCACATATGTTTTTTGTGCTAACAAAAATAATAATATATATTGGCGATGGGCAGTTGATGAAAAGAATGAATATGTAACAATTAAAGGTTATTGGGAAAAAGTCCTTGAAAATGACCTAGCTTCTTCACTCAGAAGTGATCATGCAAATTATAAGTATTTATTTGATTTTAATCGAAATACTTTTGTTTTTGTAACGTCTTACAGTGAATATTATAGAACTAAAAAATATTGTAATAAAGATGAGTTTATGCAGCCCGCTGATTCCTCTTTTTCGGACTGGTACGGCTTTGAATTGGCGAATAGTCATTAGCAATAAATTGTGTTAAAATATTGCAAAAAAAGAATTAAATAATATTTTCTAGATTGAGTTGCACTAATAAGTCTAAAGATGTATTTAAAATACATCTTTAGAAAAGAGTTTCTAAAGATTTCGCTTTGAGCAATTTATTCATGTCGGAGAATGAAATGAGCAGTTTTTATGAACTAGTGGGCGGTGACAAAGCAATGGAAAAAGCTGTCAATGTTTTTTACCGTAAAGTTTTAAAAGATCAAAATATCAAGCATTTTTTTAATGATATAGACATGACTAAGCAAATGCAGAAACAAAAAGCTTTTTTTACTTTGCTATTTGATGGGCCTAATAATTATACAGGAAAAGATTTAAAAAGTGGGCATGCTCATCTTGTTGCTCGTGGATTAAATGACTCACATTTTGATGCTGTGCTAGCTCATTTGCAAAGTACTTTTGTTGATCTTTCCATACCAGATGAAATTGCCAATGCACTTAGCGCTAAAGCGGAAGCAGCAAGAGATCTTGTACTCGGAAAATAATGAAAAGGGACTTTATGGTTGCAATCAATTATAACGGGAAAAATTATCAACTTAAGGAACAACAAACGGTTCTGGATTGTTTGTTGGAAAATAATGAAAGCATTTCTTATTTTTGTAAAAGTGGACTTTGTCAAAGCTGTACAATGGCAATTGAGCACGGAAACATTCCGTTAAAGAGTCAATTCGGCCTTTCAGAGGCTGAGAAAATGCAATCACATTTTCTTCCCTGTTTGTCTAAGCCTACTCAGGATATTTTTATAAAAAAGTGCAATGAAAGCAAAAAAAAGTATGCATGTATTGTTCAAGAAAAAATAATTTTAGCTGCTGGGGTTATTATTTTAAAAATAAAACATCCGCTTAATTATCAATTTTTTCCTGGTCAGTATGTTAATATAAAAAAGCCCTCTGGTGAAATACGTTGCTATTCTATTGCAAGCTTACAAAGTGAAAAATGTGAAATAGAGTTGCATATTAAATATTATGAGAACGGCAAATTAACGAGTTGGCTTTATAATGAAATTCAAATTGGTGACACCCTTTTTATCTCTGAAGCACTTGGTCAGTGCTTTTATTCTAAAGAAGCTAGAGTAAGAAAATTGCTTCTGATCGGTGTTGGAACGGGGCTTGCGCCATTAATTGGAATTGCTCGTCATGCACTGTCTGAAAATCATTTGTCCGAAATTCATATTGTGCAAGGTGGATTGAATATACAGTCATTGTATGCAAATCCTTTATTGATCGATTTAAGCTTAAATAATAAGAATTTTAAAGTGCATACTTGTATTTTACAAGATGCAGATAATCCAGAGAGAACAAAAGATATTCACTCTTATGTTGAAGAGCATTTTTCAGATTTAACAAATTGGGAAGTTTATATATGTGGAGGGGACGATTTCGTTAAAAAAACTCAAGAACTTGTTTTTTTATCCGGTGCGGATGGTGCAAACATTCATTCTGATATATTTGTTGTTTCGAGCTAAAATTAAGCAAGACGGTCTTCTCCGTATGGGGCAAGAAAATAACTTGCTTGTATCGTTTTTTAGGAGAGATTTTGCAACTTACGCTACAGAGTGATTATACTTTAAGAGTTTTGATTTATTTAGCACTAAAAAAAGATGAGCTGAGTACAATAGATGAAATTGCTGAAGCTTATCAAATATCAGCTCATCATTTGACTCGTATTGTTCATAAATTGGGAGAGCTTGCTTATATAAACACACAGCGGGGACGCGGTGGGGGTATATTACTTGCTCAATTGCCAGAAAAAATAAATATTGGCGAGATCATAGAAAAGATTGAAAATCACTTTTATGTTGTCGAGTGTTTTGATCCGGGCAAGAAGTGCTGTGTTATTCAAAGTGTTTGTTTATTAAAACCTCATATAGCAGAAGCTACGCAGAGTTTTATCAATACTTTGAAGAAAAAAACATTAGCAGATATCATTTTAAATAAAAAACAACTTGAAAAAATCTTGATAAAAAAATAACAGGTACATTCCCATGCAACTATTTTTTCCTGTGATGTTTTCAATAAATCTGAAATTTATATAAAATTTTCTTCTCCTACGTTAATTTCTGGGGCTGGCAAAGCTTTTAAAAATGTCTATCCCTCCCCCTCCTCCCCTCAGTGGAATAAATAAAAGTTAGTTTAGTTAAAACTTGATTTTACAACAGGTGTATCAATATCAACAAATTGACATTGATGGGGAGTGGATTTGCATTCGTAATAAGTCGTACCAAAAAGTTCTGTAGACTGCCAACTTTGAATATTTAAGAGTTTTCTGTATTTAGTTTGATTACTTTCGTAATATACATCTAAGAGATTATTATCTGAAAGTATATATGAGCATTTAAAGTTTTCACCTATCGGAACTGTAGCATTCGTATTTAAGACTCTTATTACAGCGGAAGGACGAAATATAGCGGAATCAAATTTTTCTATTCTTACATTGAGAGCGGAATTATTTGCGACTCCAAACCATTCTCCACTTTCTGTTGAAAAGACTCTATTATTATAGTTTTTTAATTGAATAATTTCTGGGCAACTTTTAGCTGAATATGCATAACTATAACATGAAATAGCTAATGCTAAAAAGCAAAATGAATATTTTATTATCATTCTTAACTCCTTTTTTTATTCATTTATTTAATCGAAATTTTCTCTTTGATAGCGTAAAAAATAAATCGCAGATAAGATTTATTTCAAGGTGTCTTAGCGCATAAGAACAAAATTAAGTATAATGCAAATAAGGGAAATTGTAAAATAAATTTCTACATTTAAATAAATGTTTTAACGTTTATGGTAAACATTAATAATGAAGATGATGATTTTATTTGTTGGGTAAATTTTTTATTAATTCTCTTTTGCCTCTATTTTAAATGATTTAAAAACATTTGAATATCTGAATATATATTTATGAAAAATTCCAGCTCGTTTTTCTTTTGTATCTAGGGAATCCCCTTCTTCAAAAAATCGACGTCAGGAGGTTTTTAGTTATCACCACTTCTTGCTAATATCTATCTGCACGAAGTAGTGGATAAATGGTTTGTAGAGCTGAATACAAAACAATTTTTGACAGTTCAATTTCAATTAATAAAGATTCTTATAATATCAAAAGTTCAACAAAAAATTAGTTCAAAAAAGAATTTTTTTATATTTGAAAAGCTTATTTTGACAAAAATATTTGATTGATATTACCCAAACTTTTTGCGATATTCACGCATAAACTCTGCAAATATAGAGGCAGATTCCAGGCTCACTCCATTGTACATAGAAGCGCGTATGCCACCTAAGCTTTTGTAGCCTTTGATTTCAAGGATGCCGTTTTTCTGAGCTTCTTGGATAAAATGCTCATCTTGTTTTGCTGAGGGTAATTTAAAGACAAAGTTATGTCGCGAACGATAGCTTTTATCGATATTAAATAAATAAAAGCCAGCATCAATTTCGCTGTAAACCATTTTTGCTTTCTCGTTTGCCCATTTTTCCATTGTGGAAACACCACCGCAAGAAGCAATCCAATTCAGCATTTTGTTCATAGCAAAAATAGGAAAGACAGGAGGTGTATTTAAAGCGCTTTTGGCATCGAAGACAGCGTGATAGGTAAGAGCCTTACCCACTCTGTCAAGTTTTGTGAGTTCTCTGCTTTTTTCTAGGAGATCATTGCGCATAATGATAACAGAGACGCCTGCAATACCAAAGTTTTTTTGTGCACTGGCATAAACCAAAGCTGTGGATTCCCATGGGATATCTGTGCGCGCGCCCAACGAGCTTGTCATGTCGAGTACGACTGGAATGTCAGCAAAGGTCGGGATTTCTTTGTATTCTGTACCATACACCGTATTGTTTACTGTGATATGAACGTATTTTGCTTTTTTAGGAATTTTCCACTCCTTAGGGTTGCCTAAGGTTGAGTAGTTGGGTCTGCCATCATAAACTAAATGAACTTTTCGTCCGCTGGCATAAGCTTCTTCGCAGGCTAAATGTGACCAAACTCCAGTGTTAGTGTATGCAATTTCGTCTTCAGGTGCCGACAAATGCTGTGTGAGCAGTGAAAAATGTTGTTGAGCGCCACAGACTGAAAAAAGCAAGGAATGCGTGTCTGGAACTTGGAAGGTTTTTCTTGCGAGCGCAAGTGTTTCTTGACTGAGTTGCTCGTATTGTTTTGAACGATGCGATATTTCCATAATGCTGACACCCATGCCAAAGGTATCGAGCAGTTCTTCTTTTATTTGGTTGCGAACCTCTTCGGGCAAGCGTGCTGGGCCTGGACTAAAATAATGTACATTCATAAAAACCCCATTTGATGAAAAAATACATTTTATTTATTTATCAGTATAAAATTTTAAAAGCGAGTCGGAGAAAGAATTTTAATGCTTAAATTTTTTTATGAAGATTTAAAATTTTAACGAAGCAAGCATGATTCCAAATTGATTTTGGCCTATCCAAAATGCAGGTATTGCAAAGGCAATGCGGTTGCCTTCGCCAACAACAAGAGCACCTGCTTTGGGCAGAGAACGTAGGGTCTGAGCTGTTTGTTTATCTGAATTACTTTTTATTGTGTTGTTGCCCTGATTGGGAACAGTGGGTGGCATGCTATAATAATAATTATCTTCAGGTTCTGGTGCATAATTAAAGTATGAATTTTTTTTGTTGTGTGAAACAGAGTAAATTCCATAAGCACTTCCCATCATAAAGCCTATGGAGGCGCCTCCAGCGACAATTCTAAGGTTGTCGAGCGGTGAGCTTGAGAGAAAAGGAAGAATAGCTGTCCCCATAAGGGCGCCAAACAGAGCTCCGTAGCCGCCTGCAAGAAAAATGTCGTGCATGTCCTCATCGCTTGTGTACATCTGTTGTGCGTGGCATGAGAGAGAGACAGTTTCTGTCAGAATGAGGTGGGCTCCGATTAGGAAAATGATTTTGAGCTTGTCCTGCAGGCTCTTGCGGACACCGAGCTTCATAATGCCTCCATATCGCTAAGCTAGAGATGTTTTCAATTATTTTATTTTTGCATAAATAAGATTGAATTATAATAGTCAAACAATAATTAGGAAAATAATTCCGTTTTTTGCAAGGCTTTTTTTAACGGCTTCAAAGCGATCTGAGAGGAAGACAATTTTTTTTTATAAGTTTGCTTGACAAGATCGGCTGTCATAGTTTAACCACATCTTCACTGAGATGTAGGCTGGCTTAGCTCAATTGGTAGAGCACCTGATTTGTAATCAGGCGGTTGGGGGTTCAATTCCCTTAGCCAGCTCCATATTTCTCGGGGAGGTTCCAGAGTGGCTAAATGGGGCGGACTGTAAATCCGCTGTCTTACGACTTCGGCAGTTCGAATCTGCCCCTCCCCACCATTTTCCCAAAGTTTCCCTTTGCGGGTGTAGCTCAATTGGCTAGAGCGTCAGCCTTCCAAGCTGAATGTTGAGGGATCGTGCCCCTTCACCCGCTCCAATTCTTCGACCTTAGCCCTTTTCTTGTGGTTGAGAGTATTTTCCCCCAAGCAAAAGTTTATTTAAATCCGCTAAGACAAAGTCAATGTTTTTTGCCCATGTAGCTCAGCGGTAGAGCACTTCCTTGGTAAGGAAGAGGTCTCCGGTTCAAGCCCGGACATGGGCTCCACTTTTTTGATTTAAAAAGCTATTTTCACTAAGAAATATCCTATAAAACAACTTGTCGATACGCCAATTAAACCTGGAATAATAAAGCTGTGGTTTATAACATATTTACCAATTGAGGTTGTGCCTGATCGATCGAAACCGATACAAGCCAAGTCACTTGGATAGGTGGGGAGCACAAAATAACCATATGCAGCAGGTAAAAAGGCTACCATAATTTTGGGATCAACTCCTAAACTAATTCCCATAGGTGCAATGGCGGCAATAGCAGCTGCTTGGCTGTTAACAAGTTTTGAAACTAGAAATAAAACGATCGCATATGTCCAAGGTTTCGTTTTAACGACTTCCTCTAAAATGTGTTCTAATAACTGAAAATGTGCATGAAAAAATGTATCTGCCATCCACGCGACGCCAAAAACAGAAATAACAGCAACCATTCCTGCTTTAAAAATAGCGCCATTCGGAATTTCTCTTGGAACAACTTTACAAAGCATCAATATAAATGCTCCTGCTGCTAGCATTAACATTTGTATGCTTAAATTCATTGATAGAATTTTTTCTTTACCATTTACCATAATATGTGGTCTTAAAAATTCAAATGCCCCTAAAAGAACAACAATGGTAATTGCAAAAAAGAATATGATAAGTGAAAGATATGCATGTTTTGAAAACTTTTCATTGAGTAAAGTGCTTTTAGCTCCTCCATAAATATAAGCTTCATTCTCGGGATCTTTGATTTTTTCTTGGAATTCTTTATCGTCTTCTAAATTCTTACCACGACGCAAGCTCCAAATTGCTGCAATTAAAACACCAATAAATGAAGAAGGAATGGCAACTTTTAATAAATCGATCAAGCTAATCACATGCGTTAATCCATGCGCACTGCCTAAAATGGATATCATAGAGACAACGGCGACGGACATAGGTGAAGCACAAATTCCTAATTGTGAAGCCACAGATGCGACAGCCATTGGGCGTTCTGGGCGAATATTCTTTTTAATTGCAATATCATAAATAATAGGAAACATCGTATAAACGACATGGCCCGTACCGCAAAGAACTGTTAAAGTCCAAGTGGCAAGGGGGGCTAAAATGGTAATATATTTTGGATGCTTACGTAAAAGTTTTTCTGCAAAACACATTAAGACATTGAGTCCTCCAGCTGTTTGCAGAATGGATGCACAGGCAATCACGGCCATGATTGTCAGCATGACATTCACAGGTGGTGTTCCAGGATAAAGGCCGAAAACAAATGTTAATAAAAGCAAACCTATTCCAGAAATGACGCCCAGACCTAAACCACCAAATCGAGTGCCTAACAATAGGCAGGCAATGATTATAGTAAACTCTAAAAAAATCATAATGCAACAATCCTCCTTTTATTAAAGAGTAACAATTATTTTGTCACTCTTTAAAAGAACATTTCTATTTTTTGATTTGGTCACTTTATTGTATGTATTTTTAATAAAATAAAGCAAAATAAAAGCAAAAAATAAGATCTAAAATGAAATAAAATCATTTCATTTTAGATCTTATTAGTTTTCAAATAAGGAATTAGTTGTCAAGTTTTAGTCATAATTTAATGTTGTTACTTTTATAGTCAAATAAAGAGGATTATGAATACTTATTCTATTTTTAGACAGATTAAATTCTTGAAGAATTGCTCAAGTCAATTATTCAGGATCATTTTAAATTGCTCCTTGTCTCTTTACTCAGAAATGCTCTTGGTTTTTTAAATATTTACGATAAAGTTGGTGCTAGCTGGCGGAGATCGACTTTGTGCTTAGGAATGCCGTCAATGCTCTGAATCACTAAACTCTATCCATAATTACACAGTAATTTGGTTGAACCAGTTCATTTAATATATTTTAAAGGTATTTATGCTGCTTGAAAATGAAAGTAATAAGGTTTTAAAAGCCATTCTTGTTGGTATTTCTTTACCAGGTACAAGCGATATTGAAAATAAAGAATCATTAAAAGAACTTGAGAGATTGGTGCAGACTCTGGGTTTTCAGGTTGTCGGCTCAACTCAGCAAAGACGTCCGAATCTGTCAGGAGCTGTGCCATTAGGAGAAGGTAAGCTAAAAGAAATTGCCAAAATTACAGGCGGAACAGGGATTGTGAAATCTGCTGTGCCTGTTAGGAAAAATAAAGCAAAATTAAGGGCAGAGGCGGAGCAAGGGTCAGCAGAAGATGAAAGTGAGATTGGAGCACAGGAAGCTTTTGCGGATTATAAAGATGAAGAAAATAATGAACAGGATGAAATATTAGAAAAAGCAGAGGCTGTTGTCTTTGACTGTGAGTTGACTCCTTCACAAATTACGCACTTGCAAAGTGCTTTTGGTGTGGAGGTTCTTGATAGAACAGGAGTTATTGTTGAGATTTTCAGTCGTCATGCAAAGACCCGTGAAGCACGTCTACAAGTTGAAATTGCCAAACTGAAATATCTTTCGCCCAGAATTCGAGAAGCTGGGCAAAGTGAAAGACAAGGGAGTGGGGCTGGGGCGCGTGGCTCGGGTGAAACCGATGTCGAAATAGATAAGCGCAGGATCCGGGATCGCATTGCGGAACTCCGACGTGAAATTGCAGCTATCCAAAAAGAACAAGGTAACAGAAGAGCAAAGCGCTCGGAACAGCCTTGCGTTGCGCTTGTTGGTTATACCAATGCTGGTAAATCTTCACTTATGAGAAAACTTACAGGTAGTGAGGTTCTTGTCGCAGATAAATTGTTTGCGACCCTCGACACAACTGTGCGTACCCTTTATCCTGAAACGCAACCGCGGATCTTAATTTCAGATACGGTTGGTTTTATAAAAAAACTCCCACATGATTTAGTCGCCTCCTTTCGTTCAACTCTTGATGAAGCTATGAACGCTTCTTTACTGTTATTTGTGGTAGATTCTTCAGATATATCATGGAAATCTCAGCTTGAAGTAACCCAATCTGTCTTGAAAGAAATAGGTGTGACAGACGAAACTCCCGCTCGTTTGGTTTTAAATAAAAGTGATAGACTCAGTAAAGATGATATTCAACAATTAAAAAGTGACTTTCCTGATGCGCTTCTGATCTCCACTAAAAATGAAAAAGATATTGAATTTATGCATCACTTTATTCAGGAATTTTTTGAAAAAGATATGCTTGAGGCCGATTTGTTTGTTCCTTATAATGTTCAAGGAGTGATTGGTGAAATCCGAAGTTTATTTCGTGTATTAGTGGAAAAATATGAAAATGAAGGAATTAATTATAAAATAAGAGGAAAAAGAGAAACTATTGAAAAATTAAAAAAGCTCCATAACCTTTAGCTCTTTTTTTATCAGTCATAATTAATTCTTTTACTCTCCTAGCGAAGAAAATCTGAGTGATAATTTTACGGAGAGTTTGTGAATACCTCCCTCCCAATTGGTTTAAAAACAATAAAAACGCGGTTTTTTTGTTATATGAACGAGCAGCTGTCTTAGAGGTATGAAAAATCCCAAATAATTTATATTGCTGAATTTATTGACAAGAATCAACTTGAAAGAGAGCTCATGGGGACAAGTAGAGGAAAAAACTAAGAACAAATGCATTTTTCTGTGCAGTAGCTGAGAAATTAATTATTATTTTTTTGCGAAGTCATAAATCAGAACTTGCATTTTGAAATTACTTGAGTTTATAACACACCCAGAAACAAACGTGTTCGGATTAAGGTTTCTATTCCAACCTATAAAAAAATCCCTACCTTTGATCTCTCGCCTTAGCATTGTCCTCACTTACATTTACATTCCACTTTTCTTCCTCAGAAGAACGACGCAGAAGGTCGGCACCGAACGGCAGGCCTTCTGATTTTTATTTTCGACTTAAAATAAATTTTATTTCCTCATTGCAATCTAATTTGACATCGCTTACTTTATTAAAGTTACTTTAACATAACATTTGAAAAGGAGATTTCGATGCCAGGTAAAGATGGTAAGAAAAAACCAAAGCAAGATAAGAATAAAAAAGCTGCCACTGCGAATCAGGCTAATAGTCAAAAACAGCCAGAGCAGCAGCCTGTTACTAACCAAAAAGAGCAAAAAAAGCGTTGATAACTCAACGCTTTTTTTGTTTTAAATGTGACAACTCGCAAGTCCTTTTTTTTCTAAATATTGTTGATGATATTCTTCCGCCTTATAAAATGTTGAGGTAGGGGTTATTTCTGTAACAATTTTGTCTTTATACACATGCTTTTCTTCTAAAGTTAATTTCGATTTCTCAGCAACAACTTTTTGCTCATCACTGTGATAAAAAATGGCTGAACGATACTGTGAGCCAATATCTGGACCTTGTCTATTTAACGTCGTAGGGTTGTGACACTTCCAAAATACATCGAGTAAATCAGAATATTTGACAATTTTAGGATCAAAAGTGATTTGTACAACTTCAGCATGTCCTGTTTTGTCGGAGCAGACATCTTCATAAGTGGGATTTTTAAGAGTCCCTCCCAGATAGCCAACTTCTGTTGAAATAACACCTTTAATTGTTCTGTATTTCGCTTCCACTCCCCAAAAACACCCTGCACCGAATGTAGCAATTTCCATATTTTCTCCTTAATAAATAATAGAGTTTTACATTGTACAAAAAGAAGACGGCATCTTAATATTTTCATAACTGAGCATAATTTTTTTTCTTTCTATTCCCCAACGATATCCACCAATCCCTCCATCTTTGCGCAAAATGCGATGACAAGGAATAAAATAGGCGATTGGGTTTGCACCAATAGCATTTGCGACAGCTCGACAGGACTTAGGTAAATTGGCATTTATGGCCAATTGACTATAAGAAATTTGGCTACCAAATGGCACTAAAAGAAGGGATTGCCAAACTTTTATTTGGAAGGGCGTGCCGAATAATATAAAATGTGCTTTTTCGTCTATAATATTTAAATCTTTATCAAAAATATGAGTGGCTTCAGCTGAATGAAATGATAAGGCCGAACGATATTTTATACTGTAATTTTCAATTGTCTTTTTTAAGTTATTTTCATCAATAAAAATTAAATGTATAATATTATGATTTTCAAAGACGCAAAAATAAGTGCCAAAAGAGGTATTCCCATATGCATAGTGAATATGTTTATTTTGCATATATAATGGCAATTCATTCCTTGCTTTATAGATAAAATTCATTTGTGGAGACATTTGTTAAGGCCTTTTTAATTTTTGCTACTTAATGCGGTTTTTAATATCATTTCGGACTTTCATCATAGAAGGAAGTTTTAAAATATTTTCTATATACTTTTGTAGTATAGGATGTTTTGCAACTTCTTCTTTGACCCAAATCAGTGTTGCTGCAATGATAAAATCCGGTGTGCTTATATTGCTTCCAAGTACATAAGTTTTATCTTTAAGAGCGTGTTCTAAAAATTGAGCACAATAAGAAAATTTCTTAATGGCGTCTTCAAGAAGATATACCGATCGATTTTCTGGAGCAAGTGATTTTGCCTGGTGTAAAATAGTTAAACAGATAGGATCAAGGGAACTGACAGCAAAATACATGAGTTCTTTATAACGAATAAATTCATCGCTCTTTTCATTAGGGAAATAAAGTTTATGCTTATATTTCATTGCTATATATTCACAGATAGCGCCTGATTCTGAAATAAAAAGCTTTTTTTCTATGTCTTCAAGCACAGGAACGGCGCCATAGGGGTTTATTTTTAAAAACTCAGGGGTTTTGTGCTCGCCATTTGCAAGGTCTATCAATTTTAAATCATAGGGAATGCATAATTCTTCGAGCATAAACTTAATTCTGTCGGACCGTGTTGCTGGACATTCGTAAAGTCTAAAAGGATTGCTTGACACTGAACCCTCCTTCTTGCAATGCAATAACTGGAGTCATCTCCTCTAAACCCTCAACTGGCAGGACGGCTATGCGCAGTAAATTCAAAAAAGAAAAAGATTTCAAAAAAGAGAAAGCAGACCATGCTTTTCATCTTCACGCAAAGAAATCCCTTGGTCAGAATTTTTTAAGAGATGCCAACGTAGTTGAAAAAATAGCCAGTTCTATTGATACACTTTTTAGTGAAAAAGAACAAAAATATGTGCATGAAATTGGCCCAGGATCAGGGGCTTTGACTCTGCCTCTTCTACAAAAAAATATAAAAATAAAAGCTCTGGAAAAAGACGAACGTTCCGTACAAGGCTTAAATGAAACCTTAGCAAAAGATTTTAAAAATCAATTTCAAGTTGTCCAGACTGACATTTTAAAATGGAATCCAAGTGAAGATCCCGCTCTTAGTTTAGAACAAAAATGTATTTGCGTCGGAAACTTACCATATTATATTACAAGTGATATTCTTTTTTGGTTTTGTAGATATTATAAATTTTATACACATGGTATTTTCATGGTGCAAAATGAAGTTGCAGATAGGTTACAAGCAAAACCTGGAACAAAGGATTACGGACGTTTGAGCGTACGTATTCAGCTTTTTTTCGAGGTCAAAAAACTTTTTGTCGTGCCTGCGAAATGTTTTGTTCCTCAGCCGAAAGTAGACTCTGCTATTGTTTTGCTCTGTCCGAAGAGTTTTTCTTTTCCAACGCCAGATGAGGATAATGCTTTTAGTTCATTTACCACTGTTTTATTCAGTGCGCGGAGAAAGATGTTAAGAAGAGCATTGCATGCGCAGCTCCAGCAGCTTGAAGAAAAAAGTCCTGGTAGAATGAGTGAATTTTGGCAACTTGCTGCCTCACATGGAGTTACTGAAGAAACCAGACCCGATGTTTTATCTCCATCGACAATTCTAGCTATGCACAAATTTTTCTATTCTAAATGATATTTCACATATATAATTAAATTTATCATTTTTATTAAGCTTCTGTTTTTATTCTATTTCACGAAAACTTATGAAATGGAGTAGACTTCAAATAAGGAGTTGTTGAATTTGTCAGAAATAATTATTTGAATTTTTTTTAAAAAAATAAAATAATGCTTAATCTAAATTTTTTTACAAATAATACTTTGTAAAATAAAAAAACTTACATTTGTATTTAAGATAAAATTCTTTAAAGCCATAAAAAATTATTAAAGAACATATTTTATTATGGTAGTCTATGAATTAAGAATTTGAAAAAATATCAGAATTTTATGTTTAATTATTGGAAGTCTATGTGAAATATCTAAATAAAAAATTTATTAAATCATCTTGCATTGAAAAATCTTTAAGAGTAGTTCATTAAATGTAATTGTTATGAAATGTAATTTATAGGATTGAATATTCACTTTTTGATATTTGAAGAATTTTTTTATTATTCTATAGAAAGATTTAATGCATATATGTACATCCAATCACAAGCTGTTTGCAACGGAACCTTTGGTGAACTTATCCAAGGAGTTATTCACTCAAAACCTTTTCTTGTTACTCTGCCAATTCAAAAATTTTCTTGTGCTAAATATCTTGAAGGAACTCTTCTTGAGAACAGGGATATTTATGCAAAAAGCTATCTAGCTGCAGATATATTAAGAGAAAACATAGGAAAAAAAGGGGATTATTCACTTATAATACATTCAGAATTGTCTCGTGGCAAAGGGCTAGCATCAAGCTCAGCTGACATTGTCGCCACATTAAAAGCAATTCTGCATAATGAAAAAATTGAAGAAGATAAAGAACGTGATTTGATTTCCTCTATTTGTCGACAGGTCGAACCAACGGATGGAGTGATGTATCCTGGATTTAACGCTTATCATCATCATGACTGTCATTTAATGGAAAGCTTAGGCTATATGCCTTTTGAAATAATCGGTATAGTTGAAGATGGGGTTGTGGATACTTTAAAATTTAATTCAAAAAATATTAAATACAGTAATATTGAAGTGAATAAATTTGAAATTATTTATCAGCAGCTCAAACTTGCTCTTAAAATAAGGAATACTGAAATTTTAGGAAAATGTGCTACGATGAGTGCACAGATTAGTCAGAATTATTTGCCAAAAAAGAATTTTACCGAGATACAAGAGATATGTCTAGAAAATCAAGCTTGTGGTGTTTGTGTTGCTCATTCAGGGACGGCTATTGGAATTATATTAAATATCACAGATCCTGCATACAATATTAAAAAAAGTAACATAGTTAATATTTTTAATAGAAATAATTATTCGTTTGAAATTTATAGAAGCACTTATTCAAAAATAATGTCTTATGATGTATGAGAAAAAAATGGATATAAAATTTTATAATACTTATTTGCCTATTGTGAGTCAGGATCTGGAAGCTGTTATTCCTGTAACAAATTCAGATTTAAATATTTCTTTTAAAGTTGAGATAAATCATGATTTTTTTAAAATACATAACTATTCATGTTCATTGGTATGTGAAAATATCTATGTAAAAGAATTGAATGATAACATTCCTCAGAGTTTTAATATTTTACTAAGCTATTTGAGAAATAGAGTCGGTAAAGTCGACGACCTTTGTTGTCTTTATATTCTTTCTCTTTTGCAAGCTGTAGGTATGAGAAAGTATGTAAAAGATTTACAAACAGATACTATTCATACGATGCAAAATAAAAATTTGGGTCTTTCCTTTTTAAGTGGCTCTGTTTATGTAAAGAGAGATAAATACATTATTCAAGAAGGGTTATTAGCTCTGCCAAATCATTTTACAGGTGTGGATGTCTGTTCAAAAGTAATACTATTTAATGAAGATAAGTCTCAAGAGAAATATTTCGAAAAAGTTTTGACTTATAATAATCAAAATATCATAATATGTGATTCATTAGAATTAAATGATTTTTATTTAAATAAACAACATCTTTGTTGTGATGAAGTCATTTGTCTTTAGAATTTTATTTAAGGGAAACTATGAAAAGTATAGATTATTTAGACAGAATTATGCATTTACAGACTCCCCTTATTCAATCCTCTGACGATGAGCGTATTTATTTAAAATTGGAGGGGGGATCGCTAAATTACAATCATAAGTTTCGTTCAGCGGCATTTCTAGTAAAAAAGGCATTAAATAAAAAAGTCGATCTATCTAAAGTAGCCGATAGAAGCAGTGGCTCTTGGTCCATGGCTCTTTCCCATTGTGTGCATCTTGCTAAAGGAAAAACACAGTTCATTACAACAAAAATTCCTCATCCATATTTGGCAAAAGTTGTCGAAAGCAAAAATGGATGCTTTAAAATGGTAAAAAATAATTCTGTCCGCATAGAAGAATTAAATCATCTGATTGACAATGAAGGTTGGTATTCATTTGATCAGCATAATAATTTAGATCTTATAGATGCTTTTAAAGCGACATTAGGAATGCAGTTGGTAAATGATCTCAAAGCAATGCAGATAAAACCAAAATTTGTTGTGGCTCCTGTTGGTACGGGCGGATTGCTCGCAGGGGTGAGTCTCGCCCTAAAAGAAAACGGATTTGCAACTAAAATAGTTGGTTGTGATATTTCAAGTAGCATTGTGAATCAGGCAAAACGTTCTATCACTTATAAGTTATCAACATGTAGGGGGGTGGGTTCTGAGGATGAAATATGTTTGACATTTTTAGAAGCTGCAAAATATATAGACGAGATTTTTGTTTCAAATATTTATAGAACATTGCATGAAATGAAAATATTTACAAACAGCAATTCTTTTACGGTCGGAATGAGTACTTGTTTAGCAATTAGTGTTGCTAAAAAACAACTTTTAAAGCAATGTAAAGCGAATGAAACCGTTTTAGTCATTTCTCCAGATCGAGGAGAAACTTATACAGATGAAATCAATTGTGCTTTCAAAATTTAAAATAGGTAATGACAATGATTTATTCAAATACAGCATCAGTTGGACAGCTGCGTGCTGAAACCCACGCAGCTGTCATGGAGTTTATTAACTCTTATAAAGAAAATAATTTTTATATATCTGGATATAAAAAAGGATGGGAAAAAGTAGAGCAGTGTCGTTCAAAAATTTCTGAACTTTTACAAAATAAATTAAATAGCGTTCTTCTTTATACTTCAACCACCGATGCAATGAGTATTTTACTTACTCAGTTAAGGTTGAAAGAAGGGAGTGTTGTTGCTATTCCAAAAGAATATTTTCCATCAATTGGAGGAATAAAATTATCTTTTGAACAAATGAAATATAAAGTTGTCGAGATAGGCAATGACAAAGGTGAAATAAAAGTTGAAGATATACAGGATCTAAAAATTGATGTTCTGCTGATAGAGTGGGTTAATTATTGGAACGGTTATAAAAATAACTTAAAAGATCTATCGCATTGGTGTCGAAAAAACAATGTAATTTTTGCTGTGGATGCCGTGCAAGGGGTTGGCTCTTGTGCGATTGATTTTGATATTCACGATATCGATTTTTTCATTTCAGCTGGACACAAATGGCTACGTGCCCTCGAGGGAGCCGCATTTGCTGTGGTGTCGGAACGAATGAATTCGCTCTTAAAACAAACTATTTTTGGCTATAATAGTTTTTCTGATAGGAATCAATATGATTGTAAAAATCGTCATATTAATCATTCGTTGCTTAGGTTTGAATTAGGAACCTTGAGTGGGGTTTCATTTATAAGTTTACACAGCGCAATATCAGAGTTATTAAATGAAAATTATAATAATGTCGTAACAAAATTAAAACAAAATTCTTTTGCCATTACGCAGCATTTATTAAGTTATGGAGCAATTGTACATTCTCCAATTGTTGAAGAAAAATGTACAGGTATCGTGTCATTTACCTTAGCAAATATTGATACTTTGGAAATTTATAATAAACTGCTCGAATTCGGAGTCATTGCAAAAATTAGAAATGAACGCATTCGACTCAGTCCTGACGCAACGGTGAATTTAGAAAATTTGTTACAGAGACTGAATGCATGTCTGAAAGGAATATTATGACCTTTAAAACAGAAAAACTATTTTACCAATTTCCATATGGTAAAAGAGCAAAGACCCAATTTGAAAAAAGAGAAGGCAATACCATCGCATTGGCACGTTCCATTGCTTATCCGGAAGGAGGCGGACAACTTGGTGATAAAGGTGTGGTAAAATACCAAGCAATAACTTTACCTTTTATTGACACTCAAAAGTCAGTTGGAATGGGTCGCTCTGTTGTCAGAAAAGATTTTCCACTGATAAACGTTGAGGGTGAAGTGCGTTTGACCCTTGCGCAAGAAAATTTTGATTTATTGCCAGACTCTGGTGAGATTGAAGTCGAAATTGATCTTAAAAACCGTTGTGAATTGACTATAAGTCACACAATATCGCATGTTGTTTATATGGGTATGACTGAACTGAGAAACGCTGTTCCTGAAACAACTTTTGGGTGTCTTATTGGCAATGAAGGTGGACGTTTTGACGTTGGCGTCGAAAAATTTCTGGAAGATGATGTTAAATTTATTAAGTTATTCGTAGAGAATTCTATTCAAAATAAAGACAAAGTTGAGATAGTCGAAATTCCAGGCGAACCAGAGTGTCGAATTTGGCAGATGAACGGTATTTCCATACCCTGCGGTGGCACTCACCTCGAAGCTCTGTATGATGTGGGTGATATTCATATCAAACGCAAAGGAAAGTCGAAGGGAATTGAACGGATCTATTTTGAAATAAAAAATGTAAACTTAACCCCTTTGCTCGCTCGTTTTCAAGACAAATTAGTTTAATAAGGAAATATATGGAAAATTTAAATGTTTATTTGTTGTTCACTTGGACAGTTTTGGCACTTGCTTATTCACCTGGGCCAAATGTTGTCCTCATGATCAACAATGGCTTAAAGTATAAATTAAATAACGCTTTATTTGCGGTTCCTGGTACTGCTTTTGCTCTATTATTTTTTGCCGCAGTCACTGTATTTTGTGTTGGTGGTGTCTTAAAAATCTCTCCCAATTTCTTTATGGGTCTCAAAATAGTAGGAGCTTTATATTTATTTTATTTGGGAATTAAATCGTTTATGAGCAAAGGCAATCTAAAATTTTCTTTAACCGATTCTATTGCAGAGCGGTCTAAAAAAGCTCTTTTTAGTGAAGCCTTTTTATGCTGTATCACGAACCCGAAAGTATTATTTATATATGTTGCTCTTATTCCGCAGTTTATAACGCAGGATGAGAAAGCATTTTCTCAACTTATTACGTTGTGTATTATTCAAATTATCGTTACGTGTTTATCAATGTTAACTTATCTATTGCTTGCACGCAAAGCTTCCGGATTTTTACAAAACAAAGCGCGCTATATTTCAATATTTTCCGGTCTCGTTATGTGCTTTTTTGCTGTGACCTTACTTGTGTCTAAGGTTGGTTAATTCGCTTTAGGTTTTGGAAGGCAATCTGTTAGTCCGGTAATATACACAATTCTATCATTATAACTCGGGACATACTCAAACTTAACAAGAGTATTATACTCATTTTGTGTAATGCGTTTATTCTTTAAAAGATAAAGTCTATCTGCTTCATATTCATCATAACTTAATACTTCTGTGCTTTTTAAAACATATTTTATACAAAATCGATTGGTTGGATCTTCTTTTAAGCACTGGGCTATTTCTTCATCTGTAATCTGTCTTGTTTTTAGCTGTTCTGCAGGTATATTATTCGCATTTTCCTTCCCACAACCCACAAAAAATCCCACAAAAATAATTAAAGAAACAAAAAATTTCATAAAATCTCCTTATCGAATAAAAAATATTTAAAAAGCTTAAAATATATTTATAATAAATCATTTTTTGAAATTTTCATCGCAGCTTAGTTTTAATCTGAGCGAAAAAAACTACGTATAAAATATTTTTATTTTATTTAAGAAAAATTTTATACCTTACTTTTAAGCTAAAAGCGAATCAAAAATGTATTTCATGTAAATTTCAAAAACTCAACGCAGGCAAATAATTTGCGGCAAAATTTGATAAGATCAATCAGGAATCAACAGAAAATATGTCATCCGTTTTGCATGTTAATATTGAGAAGCAACTTGATAATACCGATGTGTTTTATTGATTTGTATTATCTTTCAAGCAAATTGTAATCCGCGCGCAAAACTTGCAATTTGTCTTATGAGAATATTATCTTTATACGTTTGACAGGTTGAGTGTGAATGCTCAATTGTGTATTGAGAGGTTTTGTTTTTTCTGATCATTTATTAGGAGAATTGCTCTATGTCAGCAAATTCTAGTTTCTTAACGAGTACCATTGGTAAAAAATACTTAATGGCATTAACTGCTATCGTTTGGTCGTTATTTGTCATGGTTCATATGATAGGAAATATGCTTATTGTTGTCGGTGCAGAAGCATACAATAATTATAGTCATGCGCTCACTTCAAATCCAATAATTTATTTGATCGAGGCATTTTTAGTAGCTGTTTTATTATTTCATGCTGTTACGGGTTTGACTTTAGTGGTAAGAAACTCTCGGACAAAACCAAAATTTTATGCCGTCACTCCTATGCGTGAAAAATCAGCTTCTATTGCATCAAGAACCATGATTTACACAGGTACAGCTACACTAGCTTTTGTGATTTGGCACCTTATTACCTTTAAATTTGGCCCAGAATATTTTGTTACTTATAATGGCATTGAAATGAGAGACATTTATAAATTGGTGATCGAAAAATTTCATGAACCACTTTATGTTGCAGGCTATGGTCTTGTTATGATTTTAATTGGCTTACATCTTTATCATGGTGTGCAATCTATTTTTCAAACGCTTGGTCTCAGCCACCCACGCTATAATAAATTCTTTAAAATTTTTGGTTATACCTATGCAGTTGTTGTTGCTGCTGGTTTTATTTCTCAACCACTTTTTGTCTATTTTGCGAGGTAATATCAAATGGCAATCAACCTCGATTCCAAATCTCCGACAGGTCCTATTGAAGACAGATGGACGAACCATCGTTTCTCTTCAAAGCTTGTAAATCCTGCAAACCGTAGAAAACATTCCATAATAATTGTAGGAACAGGTTTGGGTGGTGCATCGGCAGCAGCATCATTGGGTGAAATGGGTTATCATGTGAAAAGCTTTTTCATTCATGATTCTCCACGCCGAGCGCACTCAATTGCCGCTCAAGGTGGTATCAATGCAGCTAAAAACTATAAAAATGACGGCGACTCCATTTATCGCCTCTTTTATGAAACAATTAAAGGTGGAGATTACCGTGCGAGAGAATCAAATGTCTATCGTTTAGCGGAAACATCCGTGCGTATCATTGACCACTGTGTTGCACTCGGTGTGCCTTTTGCACGTGAATATGGTGGTCTTTTAGACACAAGATCTTTCGGTGGAACTCAGGTTTCTCGTACATTTTATGCGCGAGGGCAAACCGGACAGCAGCTGCTAATTGGTGCTTATCAAGCCATGATGAGACAGGTCTCAGACGGCAATGTCGACATGTATCCACGCCGTGAAATGGTTGAACTTGTTGTCATAGACGGGCACGCACGAGGAATTGTTGTGCGCAACCTCGCAACGGGTGAACTTGAAACGCACCATGCCGATGCCGTTGTTTTAGCAACTGGTGGATATGGAAACGTTTTTTATCTATCTACCAACGCAAAAGCTTCTAATGCCTCAGCTATTTGGCGGGCACATAAAAAAGGCGCACTTATTGCCAACCCATGTTACACCCAAATTCACCCTACCTGTATTCCAGTTTCAGGTGATCATCAGTCAAAACTAACTCTTATGTCAGAATCTTTGCGCAATGATGGCCGTTGCTGGATACCTAAAAAGGCAGGCGACACCCGTCCACCTGCACAAATTCCAGAAAATGAAAGAGATTATTATTTAGAACGCCGTTACCCAAGTTTTGGTAACTTGGTTCCGCGTGACGTTGCATCCCGTGCGGCAAAACTGGAATGTGACAATGGACAAGGGGTCGGTCCATCAAAGCTTGCTGTTTATTTGGATTTTGCCGACGCTATTAAACGTTTAGGAGAAGATAAAATCCGTGAAAAATATGGAAATCTCTTTCAAATGTACGAAAAAATTGCGGGAGAAAATCCTTATCAATCCCCTATGCGTATTTACCCTGCCGTCCATTATACGATGGGTGGTCTTTGGGTAGACTACAATCTTCAATCAACAATTCCAGGCTTGCATGTTCTAGGTGAAGCAAACTTTTCCGACCATGGTGCGAATCGCTTAGGAGCATCTGCACTTATGCAAGGACTTGCTGATGGTTATTTTGTTATTCCAACGACTTTGACAAACTATATTGGGGGCACAACCCTTCCTAAGGTAACAACCGATCACCCTGCCTTTAAAGAAGCGCTAGCAAGTGCAAAAGCACGAACAACTAAGCTACTTGGAATTAAAGGTAACAAGACTGTCGATCAATTTCATAAAGAATTGGGGCATATTATGTGGGATCATTGTGGCATGGCGCGCAATAAAGAAGGCCTACAAAAAGCTCTCAAACAGATTCCAAAAATTCGCGAAGAGTTTTGGCAAAATGTGGCAATCACAGGACATGGTGAAGGACTCAATCAAGAACTTGAGAAAGCAGGTAGAGTTGCCGACTTTATAGAACTTGGTGAAACAATGTGTCTCGATGCCCTCACAAGAGAAGAATCCTGTGGTGGACATTTTAGAGAAGAGCATCAAACTCCAGACAATGAAGCTAAGCGTGATGATAAGAATTTTGCCCATGTAGCTGCTTGGGAATACAAAGGGGATGCTAAAAAACCTGAGCGTCATGTTGAAAAATTGGATTTTGAATATTGTCATCCAACCCAACGCAGTTATAAGTAAACAAGAAGGACAAATTCTTATGAAAAATAAAAGTTCTAACAAACATATGACCTTACACCTTAAAGTTTGGAGACAAAAAGATCAGAACGCAGAAGGAAAACTCTGTGATTATGATCTCGAAGGTGTCAATCCAGATATGTCATTTCTTGAAATGCTTGATATCCTTAACCAAAAACTTATTTTAAAAGGTGAAGAGCCCGTTGCTTTTGAACATGATTGTCGCGAAGGGATATGTGGATCTTGCTCAATGGTAATTGATGGCAACCCACATGGGCCGCAAAAATCAACAACAGCTTGCCAATTGCATATGCGCCATTATCGCGATGGACAAACTATCGTGATTGAGCCTTTTAGAGCAAAATCTTTTCCTGTCATGAAAGATTTAGTGGTCGATAGATCCGCTTTTGATCGAATTATTCAAGCGGGTGGATATGTTTCTGTGAATACTGGAAGTGCACCAGACGGAAATGCTTTGCCAATTGCAAAAGAAAAAGCTGACTTAGCTTTCGATGCTGCAACTTGTATAGGCTGTGGCGCATGTGTTGCAGCCTGTCGTAACGGAGCGGCTATGTTGTTTGTTTCTGCTAAGGTTTCTCAATTGACTTTGTTGCCTCAAGGACAAGCTGAAAGATCTGAGCGGGTGGCAAAAATGGTTTATCAAATGGACGCAGAAGATTTCGGTTCGTGTACAAATATGGGTAGTTGTGCGGGTGCATGTCCGAAGGATATCAGCCTTGAAAATATTGCGCGTTTGAACCGTGAGTTTATGCGCTCAATGATATCGGGACGCAAAAGTTACCCACGTTCCGGCGGTGGAGCAAACGAAGGATCTCCTGCATAACGAAACAGGTATTTAAATCGCTGATTGAAATTTTTTCAACTTGCTACTTTATTTCATAAATAAAAAAAGGTATTTATATTTTATAAATACCTTTTTAAGAATATTTTATGTCAAGCAAGTTATCAATTACAGCCAGTAGCGTGAAATCTCCAGATTTGAAAATCACCACCATTGTAATCGAATAAATAAGCATTATAGGCATGGTTACTATCTAAAACCTTCCTTGAATTTTGGTGTCTTACATAAAACAAATTTCCACCATCACGGGATGAAACCAATTCCCACTTTTGATATGCACCACCATTAGGGGCATGTGGATAAAGAGCTTTTCCATTGCCATCAAGAGCTTTTCCAGTGGCTTTATTTACTAAAAAGACAGATTTTCCATCACCCGTGTGAATTAAACTCCATCTTTGATACATTCCATTATTAAAATCTTGTGTATAAATAGAGGAATTATTACCATCTAGATAATGGCCAGTTGCTTTATCTTGCATAAAAAAGCATTCTTCTGCATTGGCAATTGCAGGTAAAGAGCTAGCAGCTACAAAGCCTAACAGAGCAAACCTCTTTGTTTGATTTAATGTATTTTTAATAAATAAAAAAAGCATTTCTATCTCCTAAATTAATATTTTTGTGTTGAAAAAATTAATCTAGCAGTGAAAAAATTAAAGACAATTTTTATGCGCCAAAAATTTGTCGATTATTATTTGGTAAATTATACTAGTTCAAGTTGTGTATGTCTTGGTAATAAAAATTAATTTTATTATAATATTTGATTTTTATTTTTGAATATTTTTTAAATTGAATAGAGTTATAACACAATTTTATTAGATATATTTTTCAAAAATAAGAAGAAATTTATTATATGCATTAAAAAAATATATTATAATTTGGGTGAAAAAAACAATTATGAATCAATGTCATTTAATTGACGTAATATGTGCAATTTTTTATTGTATTTTTTAGAAAAAAAGCAAAATATTTTTTGATTTTTATGGAGATGGTCTCAAGAGACGAATTTTTTGCTCATTTATACAGTCAAGTTATTATTTGATGTCAATTAGGAGCTTATTGCATGCTTACAAAGGTCTGTTTTTAATCCTATCATATTGATTGACTTCTATTGAAAAGATATTCAATTTTTTTATTGAGGAATATCGTGATGTTAAAAATAAAAAGAAAAAAAATAAATAAAGTTCTATTCTTATTTTTTCCACAATTTCTAATTAATATAAATATCTTAGCAAATTCAAATTTTGCAGGAGTCACTCCACCGCCTGTAACAAATGAACATATCATTAGTGAAAGAGCTGAAATTGAAAATAAAAAATATCAAGCTCTCGAAGCTTTTTCAAAGGCACTCAATCTTTTAGAGTCAAGTTATGTCGATCCAAGTGTCGTAAATCCAGATGTATTAATAGAAAAAGCATTGAAAGGAATGACATCGGATTTGGATCCTCATACAACTTATTTATCACAAAAACAATATTCAGACTTTTCAACAGATACCAGCGGAAAATTTGGTGGAATAGGAGTTGTGGTAAATCCTGCGGGTGGAAAATTAGAAGTAATTGAAGTGATAGATAATTCTCCTGCTGAGAGAGCAGGAATTCGCGCAGGTGATTTTATCACCAACGTAAATGACATAGTCGTAAATACTAAAAATATTGAAGAAGCACTCTCAAAAATGCGTGGAGCGGTTGGGACAGATCTCACTCTTGAATTTTATACACCAGATAAATCATCTAAAACTATAATTACGAAACGTGTTACTTTAGAGCGAGAAGTTATTCGTAGTAATAGCGTGGTAATGTATCAATTAGGTACAGGATATATCTATACTAAATTAACAATATTTCAAGAAGATGCTTCTGAACAACTTTCGAAAAGTATAAAAGAATTTGAAGTAAAAAATCATGGGAAGGTAAAAGGACTCATATTAGATCTCAGAAACAATCCAGGTGGACTGTTGGATCAAGCTGTACGTGTAACCAATTTATTTATTGATTCAGGTATAATTGTCTCAACAATTGGAAGAGATCAAAATAAACCTGAAGATGTTGAATATGCTGTGAAGAGAAATTCTTTATCGTATTTTCCTATGATTGTTCTTGTCAATGAAGGAACAGCAAGCGCGAGTGAAATTGTTGCGGGGGCATTACAGGATAGAGAGAGAGCAATTATTATGGGAACCCAAACATTTGGCAAAGGCAGCGTACAAAATATTGTCCCATTGCCAAATGGAGGAGCATTGAAACTCACTATAGCGCGTTATTACACTCCGAAAGGGCGAAGCATACAAGCAAAGGGTATTACACCTGATATTCCACTTATTTCGCAATCTATCTTAGGCAAAGTTCAGCAAGTGCAAAGTGAATCCAATATTGGCCGAGCGAGGCGCGAAGCAGATTTAGATAAACATATAGAGGCAAAAGACCAAAATACAATTGCTCTGCAAAATAAAAAAGAAGAAAGAGATACCGATCACTGGCCGCTTTCATTGCGCGATGATTATCAAGTTAAAAGTGCATATATGTACTTAAAGAGTATGGGAAAGTTTACATTTGCTATGGAAAGTAATGGCAAATAATTTATTTCTCTATAAAGTTTATATTTTTATTAAATGTGTCTTTAATAACAAAAATAGGAACTATACCGAGTATAAAGAAAAAAGCAGCACAAAGAGCAACGCCTGTTCCCATTTCATAAAAAAATGAAGCAACCAAAGGTACCAGTAAATTGCTTAATATGAGCGAGCCTCTTGAAATATTTGAAATGAGAGATGTTGCTGTGACTCTCTGATTTGTACCAAAAACCTCTGCACAAAAAAGCAAATAAATTCCAAGATAGCCATTGGTAAATCCACCGATAAAAAGTATGCCATAAAAGATTTCTAATTGCATGAAATTGGGCAATGCAAAGGTAGAAAATGAGCTTAGCATAAGAAAAAGAGCGATTAAAATAGATTTTTTTCGACTCTTTAAAAATTTGCTGAGGATTGGAAAAAAGAGCGCACCTATTAAACTGCCAATAAAAAAGATTGCCAGAGAAATAGATTGATTGGGTGTGAAGGTATAAAAAGAATGTTTAGCAATTTCAGGTGAGAAATTTACAGTAAAAGCAACAAACCAAAATGGAAAAACACCTAATGTGAGACAGACGAGTTTTTTTATGCTTTCCTTTTTCAGAAACATTAACTTTATGCTACCTCTAGGTATTTCTTTATTTTTTGTTAAATTAATAAATATTTTCGAGTCTAAAAAAGCAAATCTTAGACATAAAAGTACAAGGCCTGAAATTCCTCCGATTAAAAATACTTGCTGCCATTGCAAATGACTACCTACGAATGTAGCAAGGATCCCACCAACTATTCCGAAGGAATATAAAATTCCAGATGCAATTCCTCTTTTTTCTTTGGAATAAATTTCGCTTAAAAGAGTGATTGATGCTGCTAATTCGGCAGCAAGGCCTACGCCAGCTAAAAAGCGCATAAGGCCAAATGCAGGAACATTTGTAACGAAAATATTAGCCAAATTGGCAATTGAGTACAAAAGAATACCAGCTCGTACAGCTGATATTCTTCCATATTTATCTCCCCAAATACCAAAAATAAAGCCGCCTATAACGCAACCCAGAGCTTGTAAATTGAACATAAGCAAACTTGTTGTGAGTATATCTGCTTCGATCACCCCGATTGCTGAAAGTGCACTGTGCCTAATAACTGCAAATAGAGCGAGATCGAAATAATCAATTAAATATCCTAGGCTTAAAATAAGAAATGTTTTATTAAAATAGGATGGATTGTTATCTTGCAAGATATTGTCCTCTTTGCTTTCTTTCAAAATACCCTAACAGCTCTTCTGTTTGGTCCTAGATTTTTATATCGATAATATTATATATGAAAATTTCATAAAAAGTAATTTTTTTAGTTAAAAAAAATTTAAGCATTTATTTCGGCAATGTAAATATATATGGTCAAAATTTTATTTTATTCTTTTTGTTTTTAAAGTATGTCAATATTACACAATCATTCACTGAAAGTCTTGATTGTAAGTTTGGAAGTGAGAATATATATGAAAAAAATATCAATAATTGGATCTGGGGTTTTAGGCTTATCGATTGCGGAATATCTTTCACGAGGAAAGAAAAATGGAAATGAAATACAAATCATTTCCTCTAACAATCCATTAGCAGGATCATATGCAGCTGCAGCAAACTTAGCAACAAAAGGACAATTGTTTGGTCGAGATAAACATTTTCAAGTAAAGTTAGATGCAAAAAAATGCTATCAGAACTGGATTAAAAATTTAATTTTAGAAGTAGAAGTAGATCTTAAAATAAAATCTGTGTTTAAGTTAGGGCTTGGCATAGACTTCTTTTCGAGTCATTATAATAGAGATAAACAATATAAAAGAGTTAAACAAGACGATGATGAATTGAAAAATAAAAATCTTCCCCTCGATTTTATTTTGAAAGAGGGGGAGAGAAAAATTAAATACCAACAAGAAGCATGGGTCAATTCATTTGTTCTCATGCAACTGCTAACAGATGTATTAGTTAAACGAAAAGTAAACTTTATAAATAAAATTTTTACGAAAAACGAACTGGAGAAACTAAGCGAAGAAGGTCTTCAGCATAAAATTATTTTTTGCACAGGAGCATGGACAGAGTCTTTATTGAAAGATCTTGAGATACCCATTCCGGATCAAATGAAAAAAGCAAAAAGAATAACTGTGGGTACAACATTTTATGGGAACAATATTTTTGAAAATTATAGTGAAGAATATGTTCTCATGGAAAGAGTTGCTGAGAATATGAAAACTAAAGTGACAATGAGTGGTCCAATTGATAATCAATCAATCTCAGCTTCCACTCTCAAAATCGATGATATTAACGTCTTCGATGAAACTGATCTATTAGAAAAAAATAAGGAACTTATAAAACTTTGCTCTGAATCTTTTGCAAATGATCCTTATTTAGCAAAGGAAAAAATAAAGAATTTGGAATACAAAACAGGTTTGAGAGTAGGTTATGGCCATAGTGAATTAGTCATTGAAAAGCTTAATATAAAATGTGATCAATTGACTGGATATGTGTGCGCGGGAGCGCACAAAAGTGGCTTTCTTTTTGCGCCTATGGTTGGAACTCAGCTTGAGAAATTGTTTTAAGCAATATTAAACGAGCATTTTTACCGCTACTGCAAACAATAGTATCGAAAAACATTTGAGTAAAACTTTTGGAGACAATTGTCCCGATATTTTTGCCCCAATAGGCGCAAAAATTGAGCTCATAACTGTAACTCCAAGAGCTGCTGGTAGATAAATAAATCCAATTGATCCTTCTGGAAGATTTTTAGCTTCACTGCTTAATAAGGTGAAACTCATAGTACCAACGATTGTGATAAGAAATCCACAGGCTGCAGATGTACCAATTGCTTTGTGCACACTTTTGCCAAGATAGGTTAGAAAAGGTACAGTGAGCGTTCCTCCTCCCACTCCTAAGAGCCCCGACAGCAAACCTATTATCACTCCACCACCAGCCAGCGTTGGTTTTGAATCTTTAAAGAGGTGTTTTTTTTCTGTTACTTTATCTTTTTTAAGGAACATTTGAATGGAAATAAAAATCAAATAAATTGCAAATACGATTGTAAGAGTATCTGTATTCATTCTTGCAGAAAAAAAAGCTCCTACAAAAACACCTAAGCATATTCCTGGTGCAGTTTTTAAAAGGATATCCCACTCGACTCGTCCTTTTTTATGATGAGAATAGCTCGAAAAAAAGGAAGTAAAAAACATGGCAGTCAATGATGTGCCAATTGCTAAATGCATGATGTGTTCTTTTGGCATGCCATTGTGCAGGAAGATAAATGCAAGGGTTGGAACAACAATAGCTCCACCACCAATGCCGAGAAGTCCAGCTAAAAGTCCGGCAATAGCACCTGTTAGTAAGTAAAAAATAATACAAAGAGAAAAAGACATAGATTTCCTTCTTGTTTTTTGTTTTATATGCAGCGCTTTATATCTACTATGGATAAAAATGGAATACAACATATGCGGGACAGACTATCTCAATTTAGTAAAACTTAAAAGAACATTTAAGAAAAATATATGGTGAGCTATCTCTATACCATTATTGAAGACAGCGAGATGAATTTTTAATAAAATTTTTTGCCTACAAAAATTCATAAATATCAAAAATATATAATTATAATAATAAAGTTGAAGAATTTTATTTTAAATTTTAAAAAAAAAAAGCGCAGATTTAAACTTTGATATTGAAATTTGGCAATATTTTAATTGAATAACATTTATTAAAGATAATTATTCGGAGAAAAATTTTTTACCAGGAACCAATCGTGCTGCAGATCGATTTGCGAGAGCTTCTTTCTTAATAAAGTCTTTACCTACAAGCATCTCTAATAATTATATCAATGCAATACCTGAGAAAAAATTTGTATATCAAGCTATTGCAAGCACTTTAAGTGTTGTTCGCAGTGTATCTGTTCCATTAGGAATTTCGTCTCAGGATCAACCAAACATTTCCTCTACCATTTGGCGAACCGTTTCAGATCAGAAAAATAAGGTTTATTATTTTGATTCAGTTACAACACCAAATACATTTTGGGTTGATTTTAAAGGTTTAAATTTCTCAAAAAGGGCACCAATTAAGAAATTAACTCTTACGGGTGGAAAGGTTTATTCAGGAAATAATGCTCGTTTATTTGGAGAATCCAAACCTTTTGAATTTTTAAAAGCAGATCTTACTAAGTAGTTAAAAGTAAAAACTCTCGACTGATTCAATGCTTTATAAATTTCGCAATATTTTTATGTCTATTAAACGAAAATTTATAAATTATTTTTTTAAGCTTGAATATCTTTAATTTGCATTAATGGGCAGCCTAATAACATTCGAAGAAATAATCACACCGCAGAGAATAATTGCTCCACCAACAACTTGGATAAAATAAATAGGATGTCCTAAAAAGAGTGAAACTAGAACTGTAAAAACTGGCACGAAATTAAAAAATATAGATGTCTGTGCGGCTCCAAGCTGAGCCATACCAATATTCCAGAACAGGTAAGCTAAGACAGCGCCGAATATTGCCATAAAAGTGATTGCAAAATAAATCGATGAGGATTGATGAAAAGCTTGATCGACATGTCCTTCAAAAAAGGAAAATATGATGAGAGCTATTGTACCAATAATCATAGTAGAAGCAGTTGTAATAATTGGAGAAGATTTGCTTAAATAACGAATACTCAAAACACCATACAGTGCCCAACAAATGTTGCCAATGATAATTAAAATATCGCCAACAGCAAAATTAAGACTCAATATAGTATGAAAAGAACCTTGCGTTAAAATAATGATCACTCCGATGAGACTCAGGAGCATTCCTATTTTTTGATATGAATATATTTTCTTTTTTAATATAAAATAAGCGAAAATATTTGTAATTAAAGGGTTGGTAGACATGATGAGTGCACAATTTATAGGAGAGGAGTATTTTACCCCAAAGAGAAATAAGCCATTGAAACCTGCAACGCCAATAATTCCTAAAATTGAATATATTTTAATATTCTTTTTGAAAGTTTGTAAAAAATTTCGTTCTTTGAGCATAACAAGGACAAAAATAAGGAATGATGCTATAAGAAAGCGCAGCGCTGTTGCTATCATGGGGGCTATTTCGCCGACTACATATTTCCCAACGTTGAAGTTTGTGCCCCAGAAAAATGTTGAGCATATGACTAGAAAAATAGCTAATAATTTTGGCATACAAACTCCTTCTGAAAGTTTAATTGGAATATAATATGGTTCGTGTTAAAAAAAAACGAATGCGGCAATTTTTTCTCTCCATTTCTTATATTTTTTGAAGATATAATACAATGTTATTCTGTGAAAAAATGTAAAATGGAAATTCAAGAAATGAAAAAAAATTTTTTAAAAATAAATATTATTATTTCAATTCTAAGCGTTATACATCCGTATTTAACTGCGCAGCAATTGCCAAAAGAACTGCCTATTCAAACACAATCATTGCAAGGATCTGGAATTCAGCGGGTAGGCAGTGCACCAATTCCAATTCAAACACAAAATATTGAGCAAATGATTATTCCAAGTTTTACTTTGCCAGTGCGAGGGGGGACAATTCAGCCGTCAGGCAATACAATTTCAAAAAGGATGCCATATGAATCGACATATATGTCTGGACGAATTATATTTTTAAATGGAGTCAATATCAGCTCGGTGCGTAATCAAGATTTAGAAAATGTAACGGTCCGGATTGATAAAAATGGTAATATTCAAATTGAGGCACCTCAATATGAAGTGGGCGTTGAGCAAAGCTATCATCCGATGATGCCAGGAGAGCTGCCAAAATTTCCAAAAAACGAATTTCCAGATCTGCCTGTACCAAAAGGTACGTATTCTAAAGAAACGGGCAAGCCGACGCGTGGACTTACTCTACCGAAAGAGTTTGCTCCACCTGTACCAGCTTCGGAGCAATCTATGATGGCACCGCAAAATAAATCAGAGCAAATTCCAAATCAATCTGATAATAATCCTGTGCAAGAACAGGGACAGGATGGCGCAACGAAATGAGATTGGAATAGCTATGAGTCAAACTATCGTTTTAGGAAAAGGTTATGTGGGAAAGTTTTATTGTGAAAAATTTCCAAATGTTTTAGCAACAAGTCGTAATAAAAACTCTCAAGATGATGCAATATATTTCGATTTAACAAATAAAGATTCTTGGAAAAATCTACCATTTTGCGAAAATATTATTTGGACATTTTCAGCGGCTGAAAGTGAAATAGAAAGTCAGTATGCGAAAGAATTCTTTTCATATTATTGTTTAAATAAAAAAGTTTTAATATTAAGCACAACCTCGGCATATATCCATGCATATGACGATGAAGTCATAGATGAGAATTCACCTCTCGATAATTCAAGGCTGCGTATAAAAACGGAGGAAGAATTGCGGTTGCAGGGTGCGTGTATTGTTCATTTAGCAGGGATTTTTGGACCGAATCGCTTGCCTAAAAATTGGTTTATTCAAGGCAGGGTTCAAGATCCAGACGGAATTATAAATCTCATTCATGTTGATGATATTGTTTATTGTTTAAATATTATACTCGAGCAATTTAAAGCTAAATCACGTATTAATATTTGCAATGGATTTTATAAAAAAAATTCAGAAGTTATTAAGGAATTAAAAGAAAAAAAAGAAATTGATTTAAATTTTTCATTTCCAGTGACTTGCATAAAAAAAATGAATAAAAAGATCAGTAATAAAAAATTGCAAAATGAGCTTCTTCCTAAAGGATATCAGTTTAAAAGTTATCCTGAATAACTCTTTTATTTGCTATTTGCTTAAAAATGGCAGAAACATTCATTTGTTTTTAAGCAAACCCAGTTTGCAAGCAGAATTTTTCCCTTAGGAATCAGAAATATTATGAATTCTTCAGAAAATTTAAGCTCTTTATCAGCCAAGAACAAATTTTTGTCGCGTTCAGGAATCATTGCTGGGTTGAGTTGCGTGGCCGCTACAGGGATTGGTTTTGGTCTTTCCCTCCCTCTCCTTTCATTTGTTATGAAAGAAATGGGATATTCTTCAATAATGATTGGTTTAAATACCTCTATGCCAGCTATTGCCGCATTTGTGCTTTCGCCGATTTTTTTGAAGTTTATGGAAAAATATGGCTTAAAAAGTTTTATTACATTCGCTGTTTTTCTCGCGGTTATGTGCTTTCTGTCTTTCTTTTTTACCCAAAGCGTAATTTTGTGGTTTGTTCTTCGGTTTGTTTTTGGTGCTTGCCTTGACGGGATATTTGTCGCAAGCGAAACGTGGATAGGGGAACTGTCATCCGATGAAATGCGTGGACGCATTATGGGGATTTTTTCATCTTGTCTCAGTATTGGCTATTTTTTGGGGGCAGGAATTTTAGCCTTTACAGGAAGCAGAGGACTTTTGCCTTTTGCTGTGGGTTCCTTTTTTCTCCTGCTCGTATTTGTGCCAATAATTTTAGCTAGAAAGCAAATACCAGATATTAAAAGTGAAGAAAAAACTGCGTTGAAACCAATCATTTTGTCATCGCCAATCGCAATGGGCGCAGCCATTGTCTATGGATATTTGGAAACCACAGCATTTAATTTATTGCCAATTTATGGTGTCTATAATGGATTAACTGAAAAAGCTTCAGTCTCTTTACTTGTGACTGTAGGGATAGGGCAAGCGTGTTTACAATTTTTTATTGGTGCAATTGCAGATAAATATGGTGCAAAAAAAGCACTTACTATTTGTACATTAATAGGAATAATAGGGGCAATTGGAATAGGGATTTTTATAAACACCCCTTTTGTTTTATATCCTATACTATTCTTTTGGGGAGCGTGTATTTCTGGTTTTTATACATTGGCGCTCATTATTGTTGGAAAAAAATATAAGGGAAGTAGTTTGGCAGGAGCAAATACAGCGGTTGTTGCTATGTTTGGCTTGGGTTCGTTGATAGGACCTCCCGTTGCCGGACTTGGTATGAGTACTTCGGAAGAATATGGATTTGTCCTTGCTATGCTCTTGCCTGTTCTTGTATATTTTATTCCACTTATACGGAAAAAGTAAAATATAAATAGGGAAACTATGCGTAAAGTCTCAATATCAATATACACTGTTTATCAAATATTGAAGAAAATTATTCAAAGAATTTCTGGAGTGCGCACCTGCGGTGTGAGAGGACTCGTCATAAATCATGAAAATAAAATATTACTTGTCAAACATACTTATTTAAATGGATGGCATTTTCCAGGTGGGGGTGTGGAAAAAAATGAATCACCCCGTGAAGCAATTGTCCGTGAAGTGCGGGAAGAAGCAGGTATTATTGTGAATGAATTTCCTGTTATTTTTGATTGCTATTATCATAAAATTCTTGGTGTGGATGACTTTGTCTGTTTTTATGTTATAAAAAAATTTGACACTCAGCCTTTTGAAAGTCCAGAGATTAAAGAAGCCAAGTGGTTTTCCCTAGAAGATTTGCCTTATGATGTCACAAGAGCTACTAGAAGAAGGCTTGCTGAGTTTTTTGAAGGCTGTGAGCGGCAAAACAAGTGGTAAGAAAAAAAATTAAGGTAAATATTCATGAGCTCATTTTTTGAAACAGTTTACAAGGGTTCTCTAACATTATTAACTGATTTTTATCAATTAACCATGGCATATGGATATTGGAAATCTGGAATTTCTGAAAGAGAAAGTGTTTTTCATCTTTATTTTCGTAAAAACCCTTTTAACGGTGGATATACTTTAAACTCTGGACTTGAGCTTGTCATTGATTATTTAAATCAATTTAAATTTTCTGAAGATGATCTGTGTTACTTGAGCTCTATTAAAGATGCAGATGGAAAAGAATTATTTGAAAAAGAATTTATTGAATATCTTAAAGATATGTCTTTTACTTGTAATCTCGATGCGATTCAAGAAGGGACAATCGTTTTTCCTTATGAACCTTTATTAAGAATCTCGGGTCCTCTTATCCAATGCCAGCTTTTAGAAACTCCTTTGCTCAATATTATTAATTTTCATTCATTGATTTCTACAAAAGCTGCACGGGTTGTGTCAGTGGCGGGTACGAGCCAAGTGCTTGAATTTGGCTTGCGCAGAGCGCAGGGCGTTGATGGTGGTTTAAGCGCAAGTAGAGCGGCATTTATTGGGGGTTGTTCTGCTACATCGAACACTTTAGCGGGGAAAATTTTTAATATTCCTGTGCGTGGAACACATTCACACAGCTGGGTGATGGCATTTGATAATGAAGTGGAGTCCTTTTATGCATTTGCCCGTGCCATGCCAAATAATGTTATTTTTTTAGTCGACACCTACAACAGTTTAGAAGGTGTAAAAAAAGCGATTGAAGTTGGCAATTGGCTGAAGACTCAAGGAAAGAAGTTGGGCGGAATTCGCCTCGATTCAGGGGATCTTGCTTATTTAAGTATTGAAGCCAGAAAAATGCTAGATAAATCTGGTTTTCCTGAAGCAGTTATTGTTGCGAGCAATGATTTAGATGAAAATGTTATTGCGAGCCTGAAAGAACAGGGAGCACAAGTAGCTGTTTGGGGGGTTGGTACACAATTGGTTACAGCTTTCGATCAGCCAGCTTTGGGCGCTGTTTATAAAATATCAGCGATAAAATCTTCAACTGGGCATTGGGAACATCGCATTAAATTATCTGAGCAATCTATGAAAATTTCTACCCCAGGAATTTTGCAGGTACGTAGGTTTTCCAATAAAAACTTATTTGAAGCAGATATGATTTTTGACACGCTGAGCTCTGATAAAATTAAGTCATCTCTAATAATAGATCCAGAAGATTTCACTCGTTTCTGTGAAATACCCAAGAACTGTGAATCTGAAGATCTTCTAGTGCCAATTTATCGTGAAGGTAAACTTATTTATAAGCCCCCTACACTAAATGAAATAAGAGAAAGATCTTTCACCCAACTTAGAAAACTACATGCAAGTATAAGAAGATTGATGAACCCACATCATTATCCAGCAGGTCTCGAAAAGAAATTACATGATTATAAGTTAAATTTAATTTATAAATTTAAAAAAAAAGATCAACACGAAAAAAGAGCAACAGATCTAAACGCTAGCATGTAACTCTTTTATTTTTTCCAGAGAATTTCTCGTGCCAAAGATAAAGAGCTCATCATTTTGATCAAAAATAAAGTTTGACACTGGGTTCTTTATTCTCACATTATTTCTATTTACGGCAAGAACAATGCAATTATAATTGACTCTTATTCCAAGTTCTAAAATACTTTTGCCAATAAATGGATGTGTTTCATGGAGATTTACCCCTGCTAGTAAACATTGATCAATTGTAAGAGGATTTTCGTCTTCTTGTTTTTCTTTTGAACAAAATAATTCTAATTTTGTAATGGATTCTTCATTGCCATAAACTAAAAGGGTATCGCCTGGAATAACAACTTCCGTAGCTTTCGGTGATATAATCGTTCTATTATTACGTTCAATTGCTACAATATTTACAGAAAACTTCTCTCTGAGTTTAAGATCTATTAAGTTTCGTCCTGTGATATCTGCATCTGCTCCGACATGCACATGCACCAAATATTCGTCCCATGGTGCAAGGCGATCAAGAGTTGCTGTTACGTTTTTTGAAGTCATCAACATAAAGTTTTTTTTCAGTCGGCTTTTTGTATTTTCAGTTAAATAGCGAATCCATTTAAAAATAGAAAATCTTTTATAAAAGGGAGCCATTTTATTTTCAAGTGAAAAATTAATCACTGCTTGTGAATAAGACTCAATAAACTTGTAAATTGGTTTTGGTATGAGTGTTTCTGGATTTTCTGCTAATTTAATAGAAAACTTAAATATAAATGGAGTTAAAAGCATAGTGAACACAGCAGTTGCTACGATAGCAGAAAAAGTTTTATTTTCTATTACGCCAAGGCTCACTCCAACTTGCGCAATTACAAATGAAAGCTCTCCTATTTGTCCCATACTCCCGCTAATTCTAATAGAGTCTTTAATACCTTGACCGACAAATAAATTAAAAATGAGATTAAGACCAATTTTACAAATTATAATTGTGGCTACGAGCGCTAAAATAAGACTCCACTTTTCAAGAATAATTTCTGGCGAAAAAAGAAATCCGACAGAAACAAAGAAAACTAAAGTAAATAAGTTTTTAACGGGTTCAATTACCAATTCTATTTTTTTCAATTCTCTACAATCAGAAAGGATAGATCCCATTATAAATGCACCGAGTGCAGCTGAGAAATTCCAAGAAGCAGATAAATAGGCCAGGCCAAGTGCAAGGCCAATGCTTAAGATAACAAGAAGTTCTTCTTTTCCAGTTTTAAATGCAGAGTGAATAATACGTGGTAATAATAAAGTACCTAAAAACCACCATAGTAAAATACTAAAGATAAAAATTGGGATAATTTCCATCAATTGTATGCTTTCTCCACTCGATGCGGTCGAAAGCCAAATGATCATAAAAATTGCGATTGAATCCTCAATCAACAAGACTGCCATCAGCTTTTCTGCGAAGCGGGCACTTTTCAGTTGATGATCTTCAAGGATTTTAACAATGACTGCTGTAGAAGCTGTCGCTATGACGGCCCCTAAAAAGAGCGCTTCAAAGCCCGTAATATTGAAAAAGGGAGCGACATTTGTACCAATCAACCACATCAAAAGCGCTTGTGAAGCGCCTACAATAGCGGGTGAGACACCAAGAGATTGAATTTTGCGCAGGCCAAAATGCAGTCCCATCGAAAACATTAATAATAAAACCCCTATTTCAGCGAGGGTATTGGCTGATTCTTTACTAACAACATAAGGCGTGTAGGATATCGGTAATGAAAGGAGGACTCCCCCAAATATATATCCTAAGATTAATGGCAACTTGAAAAATTTTTTAAACATCCAACCGAACGCTCCTCCTGTGAGAAGGATGGCTGCGAGATCTTGGATAAAAACATTATGCATTCAGCTTACTCTCCATTCAAAATTATCGTCTCTTTAAAGATAGCGCAATTTCTTTGTTTGAAACAAGAAATCTATTCATTCATTTTTAGCACTAGGAGAATTTATGCAAAGTTTAAAAGTTTTTATGAATGAGCTTTTAGATTACGCTGGAATGTTTCCACCAGCGCAGCTTTCGTTAGAAGAATCGCTTAAGAACTATGCGGAATATTTATCACATGAGTATGAAGATATGCTAGGGAAATTTGTACTTCCTGCAAATAAAATAGATGAAACTATTTCGTTTCTTAACACACATAATTCTTTTTTAAAAGTTGGAAAAAGAAAAGCAAACTTTTCAATAATTCTTTCAACATGTAAGAATTTTAGTGATTTTCCAAGTATACTGCATAAGGATTTTCAAAACATTAAATTACTTTCAAAAAACTTTGAGACTTCGCTTGATATTCTCTCCATAGAATTTTTGCCAGCAGAAGATATTCTCATTGCAAATTCAAATAAAAGGATAGAAGAGTATTTGTCAATTTTATTCCAGCAGTTTTCTGCATTAAATAAAAAAATAGAATATTTTTGTGAAATCCCATTAAATGATAATTTCAACAAAAAAATAAATGAAATATTTGATTATAACAGATGTAATTTTGACAATCAAGTGCAAATTAAAATCAGGACTGGAGGGGTTAAAAAAGATCAAATCCCCCCAGCAAAAAAAATTGCGCAATTTATTAGCTTATGTGCCCAAAAAAAATTAGGCATAAAAGCAACTGCAGGGTTGCATGTTCCTATACCTAACTTTAATCAAGAAGTTGGAACTTTGTTGCATGGATTTTTAAATGTTTTTTCTTCTATGATGCTATTATATAAAGGCGATATTAGCGAAGAAGAAATTGAAGAAATAATCTCTAATTATACATATGAAGATTTTAAATTTTCTCAGGATGGATTAAAAATTCGAAATTTTTTATTAACAAATAAAGAGATTGAAAATCTTAGAAAAAAATATATAAAAAGTTTTGGAACTTGTAGTTTTTTAGAACCCATAGAGCATCTTATTGATCATAAAATTCTTACTTAGTAAAGGAAGTCTTATGAAGGAAATAAAAAGTTGGATTGATATTCCAAAAAATCATGATTTTTCGATTTATAATATCCCCTTTGGCGTCTTCTACACGAACAATCAAATATCCACGGCTCGTGTGGGTGCTGCATTGGGTGATAATGTAATTGATCTTTGCAGATTATTTAATCTCGGATATTTAACAGATATTGTTGGCTTAAAAGCGGAACATTTTGACAATAACAAGTTGAATGAATTTTTATCTTTAGGTAATAAAACTTGTAATGGTGTTCGTTATGCTATTCAAGAACTTTTTTCTGATTTAAACTCTAAACTGAAGAAACACCCCGAACATTTAGAGACAATTCTTATCCCTACTCATTCAGTTAAAATGCTGTTACCTATTCAAGTAAAGGACTATGTTGACTTTTATTCAAGTCTCGATCATGCAACGAATGTAGGAAAAATGTTTAGAGACGAGAAAAATCCATTGTTACCTAACTGGAAGCATATTCCTATTGGCTATCATGGGCGTTCGAGTTCTATTATAGTAGGCGGGACAAATTTTAAAAGACCAAAAGGCCAATTGAGTCTTGCAGATGCCAATTCTCCTATCTTTGGGCCGACAAAACAATTAGATTTTGAACTAGAAATGGCTTTTATTACAAGTAAACAAAATGAAATGGGTGAAATGATATCTCCTGATCAATCTTCCGATTTTATTTTTGGTCTCGCTCTTTTTAACGACTGGTCTGCACGAGATATTCAGCGTTGGGAATATGTGCCGCTTGGCCCATTTTTAGGCAAAAGCTTTGCAAGCTCGCTTTCTCCATGGGTCGTTTCGCTCGAAGCGCTTGCCCCCTTTTCTCTTCCTGCTCAAGACAAAGATGTCAGCGAGCTCAAATATTTGCAGTGTAAAAAGAATGGACTCTTCGACATTCAACTCGAAATATACCTGCAATCGGACAAGATGAAGGAGCCTTTTTTAATTTCAAGTACAAATTACAAATATATGTATTGGAATTTATTCCAACAATTGGCTCATATGACCTCAAATGGTTCGCCTGTCAGCATTGGTGATGTTTATGCCAGTGGCACGATTAGCGGCCCGTTACCGAATTCATATGGATCTATGCTTGAGCTTGCCTGGAAAGGGACAAAACCTATAACTCTCCCAGATGGTTCAACAAGATCTTTTATTGAAGATGGTGACACAATTCTATTCAGAGGTTTTGCAATTAAAGGCGATGTTAGAATAGGTTTTGGTGAGCTATCTGCAAAAGTCTTACCCTGCTAAAAATCTCTCTTTTCTTTTATTCATCCCCTCTCTTAAGTGTCTTTTAAGAAGACACTTGATTCTATGAGAATGCTTTTAATATTTTTAATTCCTTATAAATATAACATAAATTCATATATTGAGGATTTTTCTCTAAGAAATTAAACCTTTATATCTCTTGTAAAAATGTCTTAAATTTTGACGGATTGAAAAGACTCTGGTACTTTCTCCAATTGAAGAGTAATCAACTTACATGGAAGAATCGTTAAAAGAAATTACTACTTATACGATTTTTTTGCACAACTGATTTAATTTTGTGATTTTTTTAATTTTTAATGTTTTTTTTAATTATTGCTAGAAAGGGAATTATTATGCGTAAGTTACAAGAAGCAGTTAGATTTCCACAATCCGTCCAACTTTTCCGTTTTTGCTTCCGCGTTCTAGAGCTTCGTCAACCAAATGAAAAGGTTCATGACCAAGATCTTGGTTCCATTTTGAATTACAATCCAAGTGATACAAGTCATTGGAAGCGTGGTAAAAAAGCAATACGTAATGTGCAAGCACTCGAGAATTTAGCAAAAGCCCTTGATGTTGACCTTGAAATTATTCAAGATCTTGCTGATGGTCTCGTTGATCTCGATGAAGCTTGGTGCGATTTCTGTGATGCGGAAGAAGAAAGAAGACTTTCTTTAGAAGAACCAGGAGTTCGTATTGAACGTCGTGATAGAAGTCTTGAAATCGAAAAAGTTGCACAAGAAATTCTTTCAAAAGCAAATATCAATGCAATTCCAGTTCATATTCCAGAATTGATTTCTGCATTCCCATTTATCCAGCTTATGCCAGGTGATGTATCTGATAAACTCGCTCGTAGTTCCCGTGTAAAACCAGGGCATTACGCAATTCGTTTCCGTAAGGGCGACATCAGAGCGCACACACGCACAGCAATTGCACGTGAAATTGCAAGAATAGTTCTTCTCTCCGAGAGAGAAAAATTCAAATTTACAAGCCGCTGTGAAACACTTTCACAAGCTGAGATCGTCGATTTTGCCAATGCTCTTTTAGTGCCTAGAGAAGCTCTCGCTGTAGAAATCCAAAAAATTTCCACACGCGTAAATATGATTAAAGCTTTAGCGGATCTCTTCTGGGCTCCTAAATCTGTTATTCGCTCAAGATTGTCATCAATCCTATTTGAAACAGCTTCAAATAATGTATTCGAAGCAGCAGCTCTTGAAGCAAGAATTTCTGTTCAAGACAAAACTGATATGGTTGAAGAAGAATACCTTGATGAAGAATTTGGCGATGACGCAAATTCTCTTTCTTTCTCTAAGAAATCAGCGCGTCCAGCACAAACTCCTGTGCCAAACTCTGTTCACTAAAAGTTTTGCATGAATTTCTTAACGGAAAGAGAGAATTTGTTTTCCATTTTCTAAGAAAATTCTATACTCTTAAAAGAGAGCGGTTCACTTTGACTGCTCTCTTTTTTTATTCTTGATTTTTTTTAATTTTGGGGCAATGTAGAGCGGCAAGCGAACCCAGTTAAGGAGGTTTTCTGAAAATGGTAGTTGTTCTCAATCGTAATGATAAACCTATAAAAATGAGTTTAATGGCACGACGTGTGATCGAAGAAGATGATGATGATTTTGAAGAAGACGCGGAAGAAGAGGATGAAATACGTTCTGAAATCCGTGGGGATATAGATTCTGACGAAACAAAACCAAAAACACTCACGCGTAAAGAAGCAATCGATATTTTGCAAACGACCCGTGACTTTTCTAAATTAGATTTTCGTAAAGCGAATCTGGCAAAATTGGATTTTTCCAATTGCAATTTTGAAACTTCAAATCTTTCTTATGTAAATTTTAAAGATTCGAATTTAGAAGGGTGTAATTTCGCAAATGCAAGTTTATGGAATGCGAACTTAGAAGGAGCTAATCTTACAAGAGCGAATTTAGAGGATGCCGATCTTGATTATACTAAATTAAGAGGAGCCATTCTATACAGAGCAAACGTAAGAAGAGCAACACTGCCTACGGATCTCATCCCACGAGATGAAATTTTACGTTCGATTAATGAAGGCACAAAAGTCAATCGTTAGTTCTTAACTACCTATCAATCTTTATCTAAAATATGTTTTTTTACATAAGGGTCAGATAAAAATCGGATAATCGAGAAAACACCTTTATTTTCAATTGCAAGCAAGGCAAAATTGATTTTAAGGGTGTCATCTATTTCTGTATTCATTTCCGTGAGAAACTCCAAATACAAATCAAAGGTCTCAAGTTCTTTGGCAAGGGAAAATGTTTTTATAATGACTTTTGTATAATTATTTATGACATCATCAATATTTGTCTTAAAAAATGTCTTAGATTTTTTTTCTTCGAACTTTTGGATTGACTCGATCAAATTTAAAGAATCATTATGAATATTTTCTATCATATTTATAATACCTGATAGTTTATTTTTATACATATCAGATATATTATGCATGACTTCAGAAGGATCACTTGGCCGATTCTTTATAAAATAATCGTAGGCAGGAGACCATTTGTCTTTTGAATATTTTTTCTTAAATTCATCAAATTCAATTATGATTTCCCGCCAAATTGCTGCATGATTAGATGAAACAGCCCCTCCTAATTTAAGACTAAAAATATCTGTGATGATACCGAATGGATTTAAATATAAATAGTCCATAACAGAATTTTTAAAAAGATCTGTCCATTGCTTGGCAATGACATAATATATAGAACTCATTCCGATACGGGAAAAATATAAAGCACCCGCAAAATTGCTTACCCATTTTGTAATCGTTTGATATTTTGCATTGGCTTTGTTGGATTCTGATAAATAAAGAATGCCTTCAAGTGCTGAGGTTGTGAGCCAGACACCTAAATCTACGTTGTTCAAGTTTCCTGAAATTTGTGCAAATAAGGAATCTGTCGGAGTGATTTTTCCGGCAGTGCGTACACCAAACTTAATTCCTTCATTAAGTGAACCAAAGTTTCCTAGAACATCTTCCACTTGTTCATTTAAATCTTTTTTTAAGGATGCAGTGATAGAATTATTTTTAATAAATTCTTCATCGATCGATTCTGTTCTTAAGGATAATAAAATCACATCTTCAATTATACTTATATTCTTTGCATTTTTACCGCAAATTTTAGTGATAGATTTTTTTATAAATTCTCTTTGTAGTTTTTCATCTATATCAAGATTATTTTTAATAAATGACTTAACTTTCTCATTATTGCGAATAAGAAAAGCAGAATTAATATTCAAAGCTTTTAAAGAGCTGACTTGTAGGCGAAGAGTCTCTTCGAGGAGTTCCTTTTTTCTAAAATAACAAAGAGTTTTATAATATAATTTTTGTAAATTGGGTATAACATTTTGATATTTCTTTTCTTCAATAAAAAGATCTTTAGAGTATTTATCTGTTTCTTTTTTTAATTCGCAATAATATTTAAAAGCATTCGAAAAAAAGAAATTAAAATTTCCAACTTTTAAATTAACTTTTTTAAGCTCTGCTATAATAGAACCCATTTTTTTTATGTCGTTATTATTGACTGAGTCATTTAATCTTTTTTCAAATTTATGACTATCAAGTTTTCTGAAAGAATTTTGTCTAATTCCAACATTATAAATTCTTTTTACAAAATGAGAAAAATGATTCTTAGCTGCTCCAATTCCTGTGCCAATACCAGTTGTCCCAACTGTTGCTGCAAAAGTTCCACCCGAGATGGGTGGTAAGAGTATACCAAATATTATCCCGTGAAAGCCGACTATGGGTGACACAAATAATTTATAAATCTGCATATCATTCAATGTGCAATAATAATCTAATCTATCTGATACATTTTTTTTATTGCTTTCACGGGTTAAATCAGTGTTGAGCTCTCTTAAAGTTCGAATAATTTTTTCTTTATCGTATAAACCAGGTATAAGTTTGTACTTTTCTTTATGTAAATTAAATTCATTTTGATAAATTCTGACAAAATGCTCACCCTTCGAAGATATTTCCTTTTTAAAATAATGTTCACCTTCCGATAGTTTTGCCTTTTCATCTATGGGTTTGAAATACCCTTCTATCGACTGTTTCAATGAATTATATTCTGTATAGTATAATAAATTTGATAATTTCTCATTTCCTATAAAATCTTGCCAATTTTGTTTTGAATTATAGGGCTGTGAGGGGTTAATTTTTTGTGCAAGATAAGCTTTGTTATTATAATTATGGAATATATCGAGTATATGTTTAAAAACTTCTTTGTTGTTAATTTTCTGTGGTGTTTTAACTATACTAAAATAAGATAAACAAGTTAAGAAAGCAGAGGTGGAATTGACTAAAGGTTTATAATAGCTATTAAACTTTTCAAGAGTTAAAGAAATATTTTCAGTGTAAAACTCCTCTTTTTCTTTTGTATAAATTTTATCTTCAGCCAATATTTCATTAATTTCTTTTTCTTTTGTAATCTTATAAGAAGGTATTAGCATAACAAAGCTCCGATTTTTAATAAAATGAATATTAAAAAAATAGTTCATTTCATAATCTGTGCATGCAATTTTTATACCAAAATAGTTACATTATTAATTTATTAAAAATATTCAGTTTTTTTCAGGAAACATTAATAAAAATTTTTTAAAAAAAGATTGCAAAACAAATCTCCACTTTTGCAAGAGGAGATTGTAATTAAATATTCACGAATTGTAAATAGAACTTGAGTTCTTCAATGGATTCAATAATATCCTCTAAAGCTCTATGTTTATGTTTTTTATCATATTTTTTATTAAAAATATTTTCATAGACAATTTTAAAACTTGAAACATCGAGCATTCTATAGTGCAAACTTTTAGCAAGATCGGGCATCCATTGATCAATAAATTTACGATCTTGACCAATTGTGTTGCCAGCAAGAATAATTTTTTCTTGAGGGGAATATTCTTGAATAAGTGCGATAATGTCTTGTTCAACCTCTTTTTCAGGTTTGCCGTGCGGCACTTTGGCAGTGAGGCCGCTTTTCCCATGATGTTCTGTGCACCAACTGTCCATCCCTTTCAAAATGTCTTCATTCTGATGAACGACGCTGATATATTCTTTAACAACATGAAAAGATAAATCCGTAATTACTAGTGCAACTTCTAAAATGCGCTCTTTTGTGTGATCGAGTCCTGACATTTCCATATCAAGCCAATATAAATATTTCATCTGTAAAATTCATCCAAGAAAAAAAGATAAAAGAGAGCTCAATGCTCTCTTTATTTTAAAGCGCTTTCAAAGAGTCTTGCAACATCTCAAGCTCTTTTTGATTGGATTCAAGTTGTTTTTTAGCTCCGTCAAGAATATGAGCGGGAGCGCCCTTCACAAATTCTTGATTGCTGAGCCTACGCTCAATTCCAGTAATAGTAGCTGAAACTTTTTCAATTTTTTTCAAAAGCCTGTCACGTTCTGCGGATTTATCGACAAGACCTTCAAGGCTGACAAAGATTTCAGAGCCATTGATGAGAGCTGGAGCGCAGAAACCTTGTTGCTCACTTTCAAAATAAAACTTAGCTTTTGCCAGAGCTTCCATTTGTGGGATAAGATTGCCAAAGCGAGTGTGTGAATCACGCATATAAACGGATAAATCTGTTCCTGGGTGAATGTTGAATTTACCGCGAATTGTCCTGACTGCGCCTACAACACCTTGCACTTCTCGCATATATTGGATTGAATTTGCATCGATCATGTCTGTTTTTGGTTCAGGCAGTTTTTCGAAGCCAATGGTTTTTCCTTGGCGGCTTGGGTTTAATTGTTGCCAAATTTCTTCGGTTATAAAAGGCATAATTGGGTGTAATAATCTTAAAACACCATCAAAAATTTGGAAAGCAAGGGTGATGGTCTCCCGTGCAAGTTCTTTATTTGCTTCGTCGCTTATGCGTGGTTTCATAAGCTCAACAAACCAGTCACAATATATCATCCAGACAAATTCATACATGGAACTTGTGTATTGGGAGAATTCATAACGAGCAATATTCTCATGAGTTTTGCTGACAACATGGAAGAACTCGCTGGTAATCCAGCCCATAATTGTGTCATTTGAGCGAAGTTTTAAATCATCAAATGAGATTTGTGCTGGATCGATGTCGAGTTTCACTGCGTTCATCGTAAGGAAACGGGTTGCATTCCAAACTTTATTTGCAAATGTTTTCCCTAAATCACAGCATTCATCGCTCCAAAAAATATCTTGACCTGTTACGATCTGATTTACGAGTGAGAAACGCATAGCGTCGGTGCCATATTTTTGCATAACGCCAGAAACATCCGGTGAGTTTCCGAGCGATTTACTCATTTTTCGACCAACAGAGTCGCGCACAATTGGAGTAAAGTAACAGTGCTTAAAGGGCGTTTCACCCATAAAATATTCACCAGCCATCACCATTCTAGCAATCCAAAAAAAGATAATATCAGCAGCTGTGACTATAACTTCTGTGGGATAATAGTAGGTGAGGTCTTTCTTTTCTTCGGAGTTTGGATGTGCCCAGTTGTGCACTGCAAATGTCCAAAGCCATGAGCTTGCCCAAGTGTCGAGGACATCGTCTTCTTGCTGCAAGACTTTGTTTCCACACTTTTCGCACTGGGCGGGTGCGCTCTCTTCGCAGTGAATATGCTTACAGCTTTGACAAGTGTAAATGGGGAGGCGGTGTCCCCACCAAAGTTGGCGAGAAATACACCAGTCTTGAATATTTGTGAGCCAATGTTCCCAGGTTTTTTCTTGGTGAGCTGGAATGAGCTTGAGCTTGCCAGAACGGGTGGCATTCAAAGTCATTTCTGCCAGTTTATCCATTTTTATGTACCATTGTTCACTTAGATAGTATTCAATGGGCACATTTCCTCGTTCTGAAATACCCACGACAAGTTTATGCGGAGTGATTTTGTCGAGTAAACCAATGGAGTCGAGTTCGGCAATGAGTTTTTTGCGCGCCACATAGCGATCGAGCCCACGATATTCTGTAGGAACGTTGTCATTTAAGGTAGCATTTGGATGCATAATATTAAGAAGACCGAGTTTGTGGCGTTTGCCCACTTCAAAGTCATTCATGTCGTGCGCAGGCGTGATTTTTACGATCCCCGTGCCGAATTCTTTTTCAACATAGTGGTCTGCAATAACTGGTATAGAACGGTTGCACACAGGAACGATAACATTTTTACCGATTAAATGCGCATAACGTTCATCGCTTGGATGGACAGCAACGGCTAAATCGCCAAATAAAGTCTCAGGACGGGTGGTTGCAACCACAATACTTTGTTTAGGATTGTCTTCTACTACGTAACGAATGTGCCAAAGTGAACCACTGCGTTCTTCTGGCAAAACTTCTTCGTCCGAAATAACCGATTGACTAACGGGGCACCAGTTCACTAAGCGTTGACTTTTGTAAATAAGTCCGTCTTTATAAAGTTTAACTATGGCTTTAATTACGCCGGATGAGTATTTGTCATCCATTGTAAAGGTATTGCGTGACCAATCGCAGCTTATGCCAAGGGTGTTTAAACTGTCGATAATGCGTCCACCGTATTTTTCTTTCCATTCAAAAGCATGTTTTAAAAATGCTTCGCGGCCAATTTCTCGTTTAGAAATTCCTTGATCGGCGAGTAATTTCGTGACTTTTGCTTCGGTTGCAATACTTGCGTGATCTGTGCCTGGGATCCAGCAGGTTTCAAAACCTTTGGCTCTGTGCCAACGGATAAGAATGTCCTGCAAGGTGAACATCATATGCCCCATGGTGAGGTCGCCCGTGACGTTTGGCGGGGGCATAGTGATCGTGTAAGGTTTTTTATTAGGGTTTCTTACCGATTTGTAAAAATTATTTTTTTTCCAATAATCACGGAGCTTTGACTCGGTCTGTGCGGGGTCAAAGGCTTTACCAAAAGCATCAAATTCTGTCACGGGGCACTCCTTTTGCTCAAAAACACCTGCTTTTTCTATCATTTAAATTTCTCAGGCACAACAAACAATCTGTGGGTGGAATTGTGGATAAATTGTGTATTACGGAATGAGTGTGATAAGGAATTGCTATGAACGTTAATATTCTATAATTCCAGACATATTAGGTAAGTATGAAGCATAAAATAGCAGAGGATAAAAAAGATTTATTGTTAATTATTATGATATCCGTTGGGGTCATTGCTGGGGTTATGAGCTCATCCATGATCAACTTAGTCATGGATAAAATATCAGTCACTTTTCTAACAAGTCTTTCAACCTCATTTTGGCGAAATGCAATATTTTTTTCATTCTTTAGCATTTCACTTTTGTTTTTCGGGAAGGTTGTAGACCGAAATCCAGCAAAAAAAATGTATTTAATTGGCATAGGCATGTTTATTTTATCGTGTGTTTTTAGCTTAATATCAATTCTATTAAAATCTTTTTATTTTTTTCTTGTTACGCAAGCATTGCAAGGAATTGCAGATGCTATCATTGTTTCTGCGCAAATGAAGCTTATTAGAATTATTTTTCCCGAAAATAAAATAGGTTGGGCGTTTGGTATTTTTGCAGCAACCCTTTCGTCATCGACCCTTATTTCCCCGGTTGTGGGTGCTTTTATAACAAGATATTCACATTGGTCTTTTATATTTGTCTTTCAATTCGTTCTTGCATTTTTTGCGTTTATCTTAGGTTTTAAATATATCGATGAAGTTAAAGAAATAAACAATTTGAAAAAAGATAGAGAATTTTTCTCCTTATTCGGAATTTTCCCTGAGGAAATATTTAAAAACAAGAAGTATATTTTTTCGTGTCTAAGGATCTTCTTGTTGCTGGCAAAGCCAAACTCATTTTTATTAATTTTACTAGCCTATATTGTTTTAGGAATGACTGGGGCTATCTCAATGGCTGCTTCCAATAAAGTTGCTATGCTCAGTGTAAAAAAAGATCATACGGGTCAGTGTATGGGCTTTTTTCAATTTTTACAGTTTTCATCGGGAGCGGTTGCCGCAAGTTTTATTTCACTTATGAGTCATAGAGATGGATCGATGAATTATTCTAATTGGCAATTTATTTTATATTTTATAATTTTAATATATATCGGAACTTTTATTTTTTCATATTTTAACAGAGAAAATTTTAAAGTCAGTCAAGATAATCTTGAATTTTAAACTAAGTAGCATCTAATATTCCACTAATAAATTTGGCTCAAAAAAAATGAGTGGATTTATTATCAATCTCGAAATTTCTAAAAGGATTTTTTGAAATGGATTTTTTTCTGTTTTTTATTTTGGAATATAAAATATTATCGATTCTATAAGCACTTCTGTTATTATTTTTTAGTTATGGATACTAATAAAAAAAATTGATAATCTGTAGAATTGACAATGTAAACATACTATAAAATTTTAAAAGAGGTTGATATATTTCTATGTATATCCATTTAAATTCTCTTAATTAAAATATGAATTTATTTCTTTGTAATAGCTTTGTTAAAAAGGTGAATTAATGAGAATTTTAAGTGTTTTTGCTGTTGTGTTAGAATTAGGCATGGTTTCTGAAGTCTATTCTGATAATAAAGACTATAAAATGTATGGTGAAGAGAGAGATTTTTATATAATTTGTACAAATAAAAATAATCAAAAAAATTTTTATTACCCTAAAGATAAAAATAATGAATATTTAATGATTAAAGGGGTGCAATTATACTCAGCAATAAAATATAATGATAATACTGAAAAAAGTTTAATTGAGGTAAAAAATGAAGAATACAAAAAATTTAAAATAACTTGTAAAAGCGATTACTTCATTCAGCCTGTTAAACCGAATCAAGAAAGTGTGTTTTATTTTGCTGTAAAGAAAAAGGACAGTTACATTTTAATAGATGGGAGCAGAACAATTGATTACAAAAATATAGAAGAAATGACGAGTTTGGAATATACAAGATATGGAGATAGTTATTATCATTAGAAAGCGACAAATATGAAAAAAATTTATAGTTTAATTTTTGTGATTAATTTTTTTGGCACTATGAATATTCAAGGAAAAGAAGTAGAAAATATATTGAATAAAAGTGACGAAAATTACTATATAAAGTGTACAAACATTGAAAATAAAAAAAATTACTATTTATTAAGATATCCTAACAATATTTATCCAAGGGTAAAGGGGTTTTTGGTGAAAATAAATGATAAAAATATCTTAATTATTTCTAAAAACTATCTAGAAAATTTAGGAATTGGTTGCGCAAAAGGCTTTTTTCATCAGCCACTAAAAGTGGCGGATGATACTGTTTATTATTTCGCCTCCTTTTGGAATGAGCAGTTATATATTAATGATCCATCAGCAAAAAATAAGGATGATAGTAATTTAAATAGTTTTATAAGATTTGGTTGATTCATGATGATTATATACGTATTATATAACAGGATTTTATAATTAGAAAATAAGAAATTTATTTTCTAATTATTTTTAATGACAAAAAAATGGTAAAACTATATTAAAACAAGAAAATGATACTAATAAGAAACTTAAAAGTGATGCTCAGACTAATTATTCTTATATAAGATATGGCTGAATTCAAAAAAAACTAAAAGTCAGAAAAAAAGCAACTGACTTTTAGTTTTATAAAAATTAGCTTTTGCGTGGTTATTTTTTCTTTTTAACCGCAGCAGCAGCAGGTTTTTTAGCTTTAGCAGACGCACGAGAACCAGTAACTTGTTCTTTCAATGATTTTGCAGCGCGGAAAGCGATTTTCTTAGAAGCAGGAATTTTGATTTCTTCACCCGTTTGTGGATTGCGTCCCATGCGTGGTGCGCGCTCCTTAACTTGAAGAATACCAATTTTGTCTATGCGAAGTTTCTTACCAGAAGCAACTTCACTTTCTACTGTGTTGAGAAAATCTGCAATCACTTCCTTAGTTATTTTCTTTGGAAGTTGATCAAATTTAGCAGCAACATTTGCAATCATTTGACTCGTTGAAACAGTCTCTGGCTTAGCCATAGGGAACGCCTCCTTTGTGAGAAATATCAGAAGCAAAAATGCCTAACCCATTTTTTTGCGTCAAACTTGACGGATAGTTATTTCAAAATGGTAGATCTGCATGCTCCTGTTACTTAAATACAGGTAATTGACTGCTCAAGTCAATAGCCAAATAGAAAAAATGTAATAAAGCTAGCGTATAATCGGCACAACCCAATCTCAATTTGCAGAACTATTGATGAGTCAATAAATTTGTAGCATAACAGAGGGAAGAATGGGCAGAACATTTTGCCTGTTTTTTTATCAAAAAAAGGAGAAACTATGTCACTCATCGATTCCATTCGTGCACGTCAAGTGCTTGATTCTAGAGGAAATCCAACTGTCGAAGTCGAAGTTTTAACTGCAGAAGGTTATGTCGGACGCGCATCTGTTCCATCTGGCGCAAGCACAGGTGAGCATGAAGCTTGTGAATTACGCGATGGAGACAAAGCAATTTATTTAGGAAAAAGCGTTTTAAAAGCAGTTGATAATGTAGATCAATACATCGCACCTCGTTTAGAAGGTGTGGTTGAAGTTTCCGATCAAGTTGCAATAGATGATCTTTTAATTGAAATTGATGGTACTGAAAATAAATCAAAATTAGGAGCAAACGCAATTTTAGCTGTATCAATGGCATGCGCTCGCGCTGCGGCAGAAGAAGTGGGCTTGCCTTTGTATCGTTATCTAGGCGGCACTTTTGCTAAAACTATTCCTGTTCCACTTATGAATGTGATTAACGGCGGCGCACATGCAGATAATAATCTTGATTTCCAAGAGTTTATGCTTGTTCCACACGGTTTTTCTAACTTTTCCGACGCACTGCGTGCAGGAGTTGAAGTTTTTCACACACTCAAAAAAGTATTAACTGAAAAGAAACTTGCAACGACTGTGGGTGATGAAGGTGGTTTTGCACCAAACTTAGGGAGCAATGAAGAAGCTCTTCAATTACTTGTTTCTGCAATTGAAAAATCGGGTTATAAAATTGGGAGTCAAATTAGTTTTGCACTCGACGTTGCGGCAAGTTCTTTTTTCAAAGATGGGAAATACCATTTAGCTGCTGAAGGATCTCAAAAAACATCTGTAGAAATGGTTGATATTTATGAAAAACTATGCAATAAATACCCAATTGTAAGTATTGAAGATGGTCTCGATGAAAATGATTGGGAAGGTTGGAAATTATTGACTGAACGCGTTGGCAACAAAGTTCAGTTGGTAGGTGATGATCTATTTGTTACAAATCATAAACTTTTGCAAAAAGGTATTGAAAGAGGAACTGCGAACTCCATTCTGATTAAATTAAATCAAATCGGAACAGTGACAGAGACTCTAAAAACGATTGAACTTGCTAAAACAAATGGTTACACAACAATTATCTCGCACCGCAGCGGTGAAACAGAAGATACATTTATTGCGGATTTAGCAGTCGCAACAAACTCTGGACAAATAAAAACAGGAAGCGCATCGAGAACAGATCGTATTGCAAAATACAATCAACTCATTCGTATAGAAGAAGAATTGGGAACTACGGCTGGATTTTCATGGAAAATGGGTCGCTGCCTTTAATCAATAAGGAAGTCTGATGCTCGTTGTGTATGAGTGAGCATCGGATATCAAAAATATGACATCGATTTCAAAAAGCTTTCCAACTGAGTACTCCATGTTGGTGCATTTGTTTCTCGATTTAAGAGGAAGAGGATTGTCCCTCTCTTCTGCTGATCTCGATATTTTAAAATCTTGGGAAGATGCTGGCTTAAAACCAGAATTTATTGCACAGGTTATGTTTGAGTATGCTGAAGAATGTAAGCACAAAGCAAGACCATTTCCCTCAACTTTAGTTCCTTTGTCTCGGCGGGTGCATACAGTTTTAATCAAATCAACAGAATTTTAGAGAGTTAAAAATGAGTTCGAGCAGATCGTTTGAAGAAATTTTTTCTTCCTTACAAAATTTAATTGAATTGAGAGAAAGTGAAGAGGGTGCCTCTGTCACTCTTATGCCAAAATGTCTTTGCGGTAAGAGCGATTATTTTATGCCACAAGCCAAAGACCTTGAGGAAGAATTAGACGAGAGTCACGAAGAACAAGATGACAGCGAACCTATATATATCGAGCGATCTGCAAACAAATTTCGTTTTGCTGTTTGTCCTGCCTGCAACCCCCGTTTGCAATGTCGTCTTTGCGAAGGGACTGGGCACAGGGTATTAAAAGAAGTGCATGTCTTTGAAACGGACGACGGTGAATTTGAGCATTCTATCGAAAATATCAGTCCGAACACATGTGCTTGCACTCATACAGAAAGAATTGTTGAATTATTAAATCAAGCAGAAATTCCTTGTAAATATATGGAAGCAGATTTTCAATCTTTTCGTTTTGAGCATTTAAATGATTTTCAACGTAAGAAAATGAACGAAAATATTCATAAAATGGAAAGTTTTTGTGACAGTTCTGCTGCCATAATTAAAGGTGGCAAAGCGAGTAATCATAAATATTTTATGACATTAACTGGCCCTGTAGGATCTGGAAAAACATTGCTTGCAACAGCCTCACTCAAAAATCTTATCATGAATCACAATTTGACGGGGCGATTTGTTGAATTTCAATTTTTATTAAATCAATTAAAAGCAGAGTATGAACAGAAAAGATCAGGCTTTTCTATTCTGAAGCATTTGATAGAAGTTGATATATTAATTATTGATGAGTTTGGTAAGGGACGCAACGAAAATGAGTGGCAATTAGAAAAACTTGATGACCTTATTAATTCTCGTTACAACGCAAAAAAAATCACGATTATAACGACAAATTATTTGCCGCAAAATTTTAAGTATGATGAAAAAGAAATTCCGCTTACTACTCATAAACCTAAGAGCAATTATTGGAGTCCAAGCGGAAAACCAGATGCTTTAACGGGAAATATTCCTGTAAATGAATCATTTTGGACACAAACTATGCTTGAACGGGTAGGTGCTAGAATGTATGAGCGAATTTTAGAAGTTTCAGAATTTATCGATTTTTTGAATATTCCAAGTTATCGAAAGCTAATGGGGAAAAACTTTCTAGATTTATATAATAAATAATTTAATATTTATTATAACTTTTCTCTTCAACTAAAGAACTTCCAGACTGTAAATTGATTTTCTTTTTGATGTCCGCTCTTTTGTCGTTCGTAAAATACACAGCGCGGGCAAGACGAATAAACTCTTCATCGAATTCTTTTGCGCGTTCTTTATCGCGAATCTGATCTTCAATATCCCACAGTTCTTCGTTGTGTTTTTTCAAGGTATGAACAAGATCGTCTTGGATATTGATCTTGTTTTTTTGGCAGACATCAATTAATAATTGAAGCTCTTTATTAATATTTACAAGTTTTTCTGAGTCTTTAATTTGTGCTGACTTGATTTGGAGAATCGTAATTTTATCTAAAAGCTCACCAATTGAAATAGGTGTAAAAATTTCATTCATTCATAGTTTCCTTTGATTTTTACATGCGCCCTGCGCCGATACTTTTTGGATCAAACGTCAATCGTAGAGTTTCGCCAATAAAGTTTAGGCTTGCAACAACTGAAAATAAGGCTATTGCAGGGAAAAAAGCAAGTGTTGGATTGGTCGTTAAATAGTCCCGTGCTGAGTTTAAAAGCCCTCCCCAACTCACGTGTGATTGGCTGACGCCTAGACCTAAGAAACTCAGGCCCGCTTCAGCAATAATGACTCCAGCAAGTGAGAATGTTGCTTGTACGGCTAAGGGTGAAATCGTATTTGGAAAAATATGCTTGAACATGACACGTGTCGGAGAGGCTCCCAGCGATTGGGCAGCAACAACAAATTCACGTTCTTTAAAGGATAAGAACTGTCCCCGTACTACCCGTGCATAACTTACCCAGCCTGTTAAGCTCAAAGCTATAACAACGTTCAGCAGGCCGCCTCCAAAAAAAGCCATGATAGCAATAGGTAGTACCATGGGGGGAAAAGCAAGAAGAATATCGATAAAACGAGAAATCAGAATATCGATTTTCCCACCAAAAAAACCTGCGATTGCTCCCAGCGGAATACCAACAAATAGGCTCATACTGACGGTAAATAGACTTACTATTAAAGAAGTCGAAGCGCCATTCATAATGAGCAAGCCGACGCTTTGGCCATTTCCATCAACCCCTAGCCAGAATTTAGCAGATGGATTTGCGAGTCTATCTTGCAGAACTATGGGAATATTTGCAAAATAAGGGATTATAATTGGGAAGAAAGCTATCATAATCCAAAATAAAAGAATAAATGCTGATACAATTGCAAATTTATCACGACTTAAAATTTTAAAAAACCGGAAGACAAAGTCTTTCATGAAAAACGGACCCTCGGATCAAAAATGCGGTAAAGAATATCTACAATAAGGTTACAAATGACATATATAGTAGCCATAACAATAACGCATCCTGAGACGACATTATATTCTCGTTGTTGAACAGCCTCAACGACGAGACTGCCTAATCCAGGCCAATTAAATATTTGCTCAGTAATAACAGCCCCGCTCAGAAGAACTCCAAGTTGCATTCCTAAAATTGTGAGAGTTGGAAGAAATGCATTACGCAAAGCATGTTTAGTTAAAACTTGAAAGGCAGAAAGACCTTTGCTTTTTGCTGTGCGAATATAATCTTCTTGAAGGACATCGACTATTCCGCTGCGGATCATGCGACTTGAAAAAGCTGCGAGGGATGCGCCGAGAGTGATAGCAGGTAAAACAAATGAAGATGCCCCTTCATTGCCTAGCAATGGAAATATTTCAAGTTTAACAGAGAAAATCCACATTAAAATGGGACCGATGATAAAACTAGGAGCCGATATTGCAAGTAAAGAAACGATAGCTGATGTTTTATCGGCAAATTTGCCAGCTTTAGCAGCGCTTATCATGCCAAAAAAAGTTGCCAATAAAAGAGAAAAAATAAATGAAACGGATGCTAATTGCATTGTTTGCCATAGTCTAGGGAGAATGATCTCCATTACAGGAGTAAAATCATGATAACTTTTTCCTAAATCACCTTGGATTAAATTAATAATAAAATAGTAATACTGTTTCCATAAAGGTAAATCTAACCCAAAACGAGTCAGCCATTCAGCTTTATCAATTTCAGATGCGTCCGCTCCTAATATACTATCTGCTGGGCTTCCTGGAATCATTCTTTGCAGAAAAAAAATAATTGTTGAAATTCCCCATAAAACAAATAGCAATTGTAAGAAACGTTGGAAAAGGACTTTTAACATATTAATTCTTCAATTTTTTGTTACGTTGACGATTGACCAGTACCTACCGTCTGCGTAAAGTTTATAACCTTCTATATTTTTTCCAGTCACAGCTATATTTAAACTATGCCATAAGTAAACATAAGGCAATTCAGCTGAGAGTAATTGCTGTGCTTGATCGTATATTATTTTTCTTTTTTCTGGATTAATTTCCTCACGTCCTTCTTGTAAAAGATCATCTATATTTGGATTAGAATATGCGCCACGATTCCCACCAGCAGGTGCAACCATGTTGGTGGCAAAAACAAAGCGTAAGTGATCGGGATCTTTAAAACCAACCCAAGGAGAGATCCAAACACTGGCCACACCTTTTTTTAATTGGTCTAAAAATACACTGTTTTCTAGCATTTCGACTGATGGTTGAAAACCTACATCTTTTAAATTTGCGGCTATTGCTTTTGCAATTTCAACAGTTGATTTATTGCTACTTGATACTTTTATGGCAAAAGCAATAGGATCTTGAATGTTTGCTTCTTTTAACAGGGTTTTTGCTCTTTGTGGATCAAATTGAACTTCTGGAAGAGAACTGTCATAATAAAAATTATTAGCAGGGAACATTCCTTTTGCTAAAGTACCTTGCCCCTGTAAGCGGAATTGCAATAAACTTTTTCGATCAATAGCATAAGCAATCGCTTGTCTTACTTTTAAATTACTAAAAATAGGGTCACGAAAATTAAAAGCTAGATATGTTGTTGCTAACTTTGGGGCGCTCAGAATCTGGAATTTATCATTCATTGATTTTTGAATAAGTGCGACTTTGTCTGGATCAATAGCATTTTGTGCAAGATCAATATCCCCTTTTATGAGTGCTGCATACCGTGTCCCACTATCTGAAATAATTTTAAAATTAAGATTTTCCATTTTTGGCTTTTCAGCAAAATTATAATTTTCATTGCGGGAGAGAAGCCAGCTGGTTGCGTCCGCTTTTTTCAAAATATAGGGACCACTTTCATAGCCTAGATTATCAATCTTATTGGGACCTGCTGTTAATATTGCTTCTTTTGGCAGGATACCTATGACAAGGTTATTTAAAAAGGAGGCATCGGGATCCTTTAACTCTATTAGAATCTCATATGGAGTTTTAGCCTTAAAAACCGTGACGCTATTAAATGCTGCTTTTCTTGGGCTTGGTGGAAAGCTTTTTTCTGGATTCATTATGGCATTATAGGTAGCTACAACATCTTCAGCAGAAAGATTTGAACCATTGCTGAACTTGATATCTTTTTTGATTTTTATAAGCCAAGACTTATTTGTGATAGGTATAATTTCATCCACTAAAAAGTTCTGCAGTTTGCCATTTTCATCAAAACCTATCAGGGGCAAAAACCTTAAATTTTCAATATATTGACTATTTGGATCGCTACCAATCAAACGAGGATCACCTGATTGTATTTTAGAATCGAAGGCTACATAGAGAGTGCTTTTCTTCTCTTTGACATTATTTAAATCATTCCCATTACTTGAATTTTGAGCCTGATAAATGGCAAAAGCCACAGCAGATATTGAAACAATTGAAATTATTATTCTTTTGGTAGTAAAACGCGAGTCCATTTATTTTCTCCTAGAGCGCTTTTAACGCTTAAATCTTTCGTCCATATGATGTTAGGAAAACTGAGCCAAAATTCCAACCTCTAAAATAAAAACGTGTTGACGCATGCTTGAGCTATTGCTACAAAGAAAGGATCGCTGCTTGTGCAGTATCTTCACTCACCTTTTGCTCTTTTTTAAAGGAAGCAACATGGCTCGTATTTCAGTTCAAGATTGCCTCGATCAAATTCCAAACCGCTTTGTTGTTGTTATGCTGGCGGCTCGTCGTATGCGTCAACTTCAAAAGGGAAGTGATGCTCTTGTTGAATGCAAAAATAAAGAAGCAGTAACCGCTTTGCGTGAAATTGCTGCTGGAAAAGTCGGCATTAAAAATGCCGAGATTGTTCCTGGACTCAGACTACCAGGTCGTATTAAATAAGAACATTTTTTTTCCTGTTTAGGCATGAGATTTACGTTAAACTGGATACTGTATTCCATGCGGTGTCCAGTTTTTTATTTTGAATTGAAAGAGAGCAGAAATGACAGATAGTTATAAATATTTTACAACTCCAATTTATTATGCAAATGGAACTCCTCATGCAGGACATGTTTATGCCACTATTTTAGCAAGCACATTAAAGACTCATTATGAACAGCGTGGAGCAAAAGTTAAATTTTTAACAGGACTAGATGAGCATGGAGAAGCTGTAGAGACAAAAGCAAAAGAATTAAATAAATCTCCCCAACAGTTAGTCGATGAAATGGCTGTTTTATGGAAAAAAGAATTCGCGCGATTTGAGATAAATAATGATATCTTTATAAGAACAACCGATAAAGAGCATATTAAAAATGTGCAAAATATTTTGAATTATTGTTATAAAAAAGGGGATATTTATTTTGGTGAACATGAAGGTTATTATTGTTATAAATGTGAAGGTTATTTAACTAATACTGAAAGAGATGAAAATAATAATTGCCTTGTCCACAAAATTCCAGCTGAACTTAGAAAAGAAAAAAATTATTTCTTTAAAACTTCAAAATATCGTGAACAATTAAAAGATTTGATTGCGAAAGGACATATTACTCGTCAAGAAAGATACATCAATGAACTTTTGGGCATGCTGGAAAACTTAGACACCGATCTCAGTATTTCTCGTCCCAAATCTCGTTTATCTTGGGGCGTAGAGCTGCCTTTTGATCCTGAGCATGTCGCCTATGTCTGGTTCGATGCATTGCCGAACTATGTAACAGGTATTGGAGGAATCGAAAAAGCGCATTCGAGTGAATATTGGCAAAATGCACATCATATTTTAGGAAAAGATATCTTAAAGTTTCATGGGATATTTTGGCCTGCAATGTGTCTATCGCTCGATATCCCTTTACCAAAATTACTTATTACAGGGTGGATTCTCCAAGACTCGCATAAAATGTCAAAGAGTTTAGGGAACGGAATTAATGTGGAACAAATATTGCATTATGGTCGTGATACTTTTGTGAATTATTTTTTTAGGGCAATAAATCCCGGTGAAGATATTGAGTTTTCTTGGAAATCCTATTTTGAAAGATACAATTCCGATTTAGCAAATGGAATTGGCAATCTTTTATCAAGAACATTGACAATGGTGGAAAAGTATTTTGCAAATAAAATCCCAAAATTTGCCCACAATTTATTAATAGAAGAGCAAAAAGAAATTGGAATTGCCTGCAAAAATGCAGTAAAGAATGTACAAATTGCATTTGATGAATTTAGAATTGCCGATGCATTAAATGAAATTTGGTCGCTTATTTCGCTCACAGACAAACACATTGCCCAGCAAAAACCTTGGGATATTGCAAAAAAAAATGAAGCTGAAAGTCAACTACAATTAGCAAATATCATTGCATCGAGTGTTGCAGTTTTGCGTGTCGCAGGTTATTTAGCTTATCCATTTTTCCCTAAGAAAATGCATGAGCTGTTACAAAGTATAGGTGAGGACACTTCGGATCTCAGTCACTCTTATGCGAGAGCGCAAGAGTTTTTTGCCATTCAAAGTGAATATAGTTTGAAAGAAATACCTAAACTCTATGCCCGCCTTGACATTGCAGCAGAAATACTAAAAATGAAACCTGCAAATGAAACTGCAAGTGCGAAAACTGAGACAAAGAAAATTATTAAAGTAGAAAATAAAAAAGAAGTAACAGTAGAAAATTCAAATACTATTTCTATTCAGGATTTTGCTAAAGTACAAATGCACGTTGGCACCGTTTTAAGTGCTGAATATGTAGAAGGATCAGATAAATTATTAAGACTCGTTGTTTCTTTAGGCACTCTTGGTGAAAGACAAATCTTTTCTGGAATTAGAGAATGGGTTAAACCTGAAGAAATTGCCAATCGTAAAGTGATTATTGTCAGCAATCTCGCTCCAAGGAAAATGAAGTTTGGTATGAGTGAAGGAATGATGCTTGCTACAGACACAGCAGACGGTAAAGTGAGTCCGATTTATCTACCAGAAAATCTTAAAGAAGGTGCTTTGTTAACTTAAATTATAGCTTCTATAAAAATTATTTCTTTGTGCATCAATAGGGGAATCTATGAGTTTTGGATATAAAGCAATTTTTGTTGATTTAGATGGAACTTTATTAAATTCGAAAAAAGAAATATCACAAAAGAATTTAGATTGTCTCAATGCATTTATTGAACAAGGAATTCACGTTGTTATTGCAACTGGTAGAACAATTAAATCGGTTAATAAAGTTACAGAAAAACTGAATTTAAATACACCGATTATTACTTTAAATGGAAGTGATATTAAAAAAAGCAGAGATGGCTATTCAATGTCCCTCACTTATCTTGAAAATAAATATCGCAATCTTATTTTTGATAGATGCAAAATGATTTTAAATGGTAATGCACAATATAGTATACAAAATTTATTAGTCGATACTTCAAGAGGATTCTATTGTCTATATCCAAATGCAATTGATGTCGATGAATTTACTTCGCATTATGATAGCGAAGTTCTTGAACTGGATTTAGAAAATCCGCCCGATGAACAAGTTATTAGCTTTTTAATTCTCTTGACTCCAGAGAGCAACCGTGAAGCTTTTTTAAGAGATCAAGATGAATATTTTATGTCTAGAATTCAATTTTGTACTTTCAATGGTTGGCCTTGGATTGAAGTCGGGGCTTCGAATGCAAACAAAGGAACAGCAATGACGTTGGTTTGTGAACATTTAGGAATTGAACCTAAGGATGTGATTGCTTTTGGGGATGGGCAGAATGATGCAGAAATGCTTAAATCTGCAGGCCTTGGTGTGGCAATGGGAAATGCTGATCAATATGCTTTGCAATGTGCAAAGGCAAAAACTGTTTCTAATGATGCAGATGGTGTTGCTGTCTTCTTAGAACGCTTATACAATGTGAGTAAATAATATTAAATGACTTTAGAATTACAGCCAGAAAACTTCTCTATTCGTGCGCAAAAGTGGTGGACACCCGAAAAAATTAAAAAGTTAATGGGAGAGAAGAACTATACTATCACTCCACTCAATGCACCTCAATTGTTGCGTTCGCTTGGACTTTTAAACTCCGATGCTTCTATGTCTCCGGACAGTGTAAAGAAGTTTATTCAAATAAATCATATGTTCAATTTGCTTGAAGAGCATTTTGCAGAACTTATTAAGCGACATAAAGTTGTGCGCATTCTCGATGCTGGCTGTGGAAAATCTTATCTTACTTTTTTATTGGCTTGGTGTTTTAAAGAAAAATGGAATCACACAGCCGAAATTATTGGTGTGGATACAAACACAAAAATAATAAATGATTGTAAGCAGAGAGCACAAAATTTAGGTTTTGCAGATGTTTTAAAATTTGAAACAGCTTCATTATTTACCTATAAATGGACGCATGAAAAAAGACCCAATGCGGTGATAGCATTGCATGCGTGTGACACGGCAACAGATATGGCGCTAGCTCTCGCGATTAAAGAAAAAGCTGATTTTATTGCAGTTGCTCCTTGTTGCCAAGCAGAGCTTGCGCGGAAGTGGAAAGAAAATAAAATATCTCATCCACTCACTCCCGTTTTTAATACCCCACAGGTGAGAAGGGAGATCGCTGCACAGTTTACGGATATGTTTCGTATCAGTTTAACGCGGGCAAATGGCTATGAAGTGACTGCAACAGAGTTTGTTCCTTCTACGCATACGCCTAAAAATAGACTGTTGACGTGTATTCGCAGAGGTAACAATTTAGAGACTGCTGAAAAAGAATTTGCATCAATGAAAGATCATCTTGGTGGAGCTACTATTCTTTTAGAAGAATTGCTACAAAAGGAAAGCATCTAAATAATAAAGATAATTGGAGATCATAAAATGCGTATGTCAAAATTGGTTGGTAAAACGGTAAAAGAATCACCACGTGATGCCGAAATTCCAAGTCATAAATTTATGTTAAGAGCAGGTTATATGCGCCAGTATTCGGCTGGGATTTATGGTCTTCTCCCCCTTGCAATGAGGAGCGTCGCAAAAATTGAAAAAATCTGTCGTGAAGAAATGAATGCTATAGAAGGTCAAGAAGTGCGTATGCCTTGTTCTGCAACAAAAGAACTTTGGGATGAAACAGGCCGCTATCAAACCTTCGGCAAAGACATGATTCGGTTTCAGGATCGCAATGAAAAACAAATGGTCTTGAATCCAACCCACGAAGAGCCAGTTGTTTATTTAGCGCGCACAGAAATTACAAGTTATAGACAACTTCCATTGATGATGTACCAGATTCAATCCAAATTCCGTGATGAGCCTCGGCCACGTGGAGGTTTGGTGCGTTTGCGCGAATTTACCATGAAAGATGCATATAGTTTCCATGCAACAGAAGAAGATCTCAAAGAATATTATGACAGAGCACATGCGGCTTATATACGTTTTTATAAGCGTACAGGGTGCAAAAATTTTGTCAGTGTTATGTCTGATAACGGTGTCTTTGGTGGAAAATATTCTCATGAGTTTCAAATGCTCGTGCCAACAGGCGAAGATAAACTTATTTCTTGTTTGCATTGTAAAACAAGTTCGAATGAAGAAATTGCTACTTCCCCATTTATTATTAAAAAGAATAATCTCGAAAAACTTGAAAAGGTTCACACACCAAACCAAAAAACGATTGATGGTTTAAGTAAATTTTTACAGATAAATCCTGATCAAACTGCAAAAGCAGTTATTTTCCAAACACTCTCAGGGACACCTGTTGTTTCATTTGTGCGTGGAGATCTCGATGTTATCAGTGCAAAAGTTCGTAATTTAGTCAAATCAGAAGTCGTGCCTGCGACACATGAAAATCTTGTAAAAGCTGGTGCGGTTGCTGGAAGCACAGGGCCCATAGGGCTCAATCTGCACAACTGTTACGTTATTTTAGACCACACAGTTGTTAAGAGTACGAATTTAGTAACAGGTGCGAATGAAAAAGATTATCATTATACAAATTTTAATGCAGAAAGAGATTTTCTTTCAACTGTAAAAGAATTTGAAAAAGAAAAAGTGATTATTGGAGATATTGCTGCAGCACGCGCAGGTGATCCTTGTGAAGTATGCGAAAATCCTTTGCAAGAAACACGTGGAATTGAAATCGGTAATATATTTCACTTAGGCACTAAATATACCAAAGATATGGAATGTACTTTTCTCGATCAAAACGGAAAAAAGCAATACCCAATAATGGGATGCTATGGGATTGGCATAACACGTCTTCTCCCAGCTATTATTGAAGAAAGTCATGATGACCGAGGGCCTATTTTACCATTGCCAATTGCTCCCTATGAAATACATTTGTGTGCACTCAATCGGAAAGAAGCGATTGTGAACGAAGAATCTGAAAAACTCTATAAATCTCTCACAAGCTTAGGCTACGAAGTGTTATTTGATGACAGAGACGAAAAACCGGGTTCACAATTTGCCGATGCCGATCTCATTGGGATTCCTTATAGAATTATTATATCGCCTAAAACGCTTGCTGAAGGTTGTGTAGAGTTAAAGTACAGAGACAATCGGATGGAAGCAAGGAAAGTTAAAGTTTTAGAAATAATTGATATTTTAAAATCTGAAATAGATAACGAATATAAAAATTATAATATTAGATAATTAAATTTTAGCGAGTTTATTTTTTAAAAGAGGAAGGTTTTCTTTCTCCAAAATTTAAGAATAAAATAACTCATTAGAAAAAATATATTTTTCATTTTATTTTTCGTTAAATTTACATAAAATTTTAAAATATGTTTCCTTTTCTATTTCTAAAAAAAATCTTGATAGTCCAAATTATATTCATGGACCCGCTATGGCAGCTCTTATAGGATCTCGTCTCTATTTTGATGGAAAAAGTTATAAATTACTATCAAATAACCAATACTGGCCAGAAGCTTATAGGCAGAGAACAAAAGTGAGTAAAGAAAATGATCCAGTCATTCGTGTTGCTGCACTTACATATGAGAAGGGAGTCCCAAATATTTATCATTCACATTTATTTAGGGGCAGTCCATATAGCCGTTGAACCTAAAGAAGCTATTAAGTGATCAATCTAGTCACTTTAATTTTTATATAATTATAGAGATAATAGCGAAATAAATATACTGCTGGTTAGGATAAATATCATAATTTAAAATACAATTATTTTGGTGAGTTTGAACTATGCTCTCACAATAAGGCTATAATAATAGAAAATATTCGACTAAATTTATTAATTTATCCATTAACTCTTTTTTCCCTTATGGAAAATTGTCAACTTGAAATGGAGGATGTTTGATCAAAAATAATATTAGAAATTTTCTAATAATTTATGCTATTGACAAATCTATAAAAATACCATATGAGTATATTTAAAGCATAATTAGAAATAAATGTTTATACTGGCTGTTATTTGAAAGTCATTTTTTATAGTCGAAAAATTTATTTTTTGTATGAAAATAAATATGGGGGTATGAAATGAGTAAAAAATATCTTTTACTTTTAGGTGCAGAGCAAACACTTAGAGAGAGAGCTGTTGTTGCCGCACTCCAAAATTTTCCGGGAGAAATCATTTCGATTGTTAAGGAACCACGCATAAATCGAAATCGTTACTTTCATCACTGCCTACAAGGTGATCCGATGGATCCTCTCTCCAGTCTAATGGCAATCCAATCTTTTTTAGAAACAAATCCAGGTCAATTGCAAGGAGTTGTTCCTTGCAATGATTGGACTTTGATGTCTGCTGCAAGGATTGCGCATAAATACGATCTCCCATCTTTAAGTTTTGAAACAATTAAACTCTGCCGTAATAAATTTGCGATGAAAGAGAAGTTTTTGCAATTTGATCTCCCCATACCTAGGTTTGCCTTATTTCATTCTCTAGATGAATTAAGAGAAAAAGCGAAAATAATAGGCTATCCGCTTGTGATTAAGCCAAAGGATTTTGGTGGAAGTGGAGGCGTTGTAAAAGTTGAGAACGAAGGACAATTGATCTCCGCTTTTGATCACTGCGAAAAAATCCTCAACCAATATGCAAATGTATTTTATGTTTCGTTAGGTGAATATGTTGTAGAAGAATATATACATGCACGTGACGAGATTTCAGTTGAAGTCTTTGCGCAAAGAAATAAACAAACTGTTTTAGCTGTGACGGATAAATATTTAAGTTCAGAACCTTGGTTTTCTGAAATTGGGCATGTGGTTCCATCCATTTATTCCGCTTCTAAAAAAATCCATGAAATATCTTGCGCAGCTGTGCAAGCACTGGGGATTGATAAAGGTGTCTGTCATGTGGAAATGCGTATAACACAAAGCGGTGAAATTAAATTGATGGAAATAGGGGCGCGCCCTGCGGGTGATGCCATTCTCGATTTAATTGAGCGCACCTATGGTTTTAATCCCTATGAATTTCATATTGCTGCATGGCAAGGACTTTCCATTGATGAATGCAAAATATCAAATAAAGAAAAAGGAACATCTGCCATTGCCTTTTTAAAGGCGCCTATTGGCAAAATAAAGACGATCCATTTACCTTCTTATCTACCAAATTATATAACCTCGCTTAGTATTTCGGCCAAAGTAGGAGATATTTCGGAAGAGTCCATTTGCTGGCGAGCTCGTGAAGGCACTGTGGAGTTTTTTTGGAAAGACTCAGTAGATAAAGGTGAAAAATTAACGAAACATATAGAAACAGCAGAAGCCCTGTCTCAAGAAATTTTTATCATGCATGAAAATTAAATAGAAATAATGCTTTCAAAAATTAAAAAAAAGTTGGTAGCAATTAATTACCAACTTTTTTAATGAGAAAGGGGGATTTTTAGCGTATTTCTATTTTGCGAACTTCTTTTTGAGCTTCCGGTATTTTTGCTATATTAATTGTGAGTTCACCATTTTTCATTTCAGCAGAAATTTTTTCTTTATCAATTGATCTTTGCGGGAGTGAAAACGAACGTTCAAATTGTCCGTGATAGCGTTCACTAATATAGTGTTTGTCACTTTCATTATGGGTCTCGGATTTTCTTTCTCCTTTAATGGTTAAAATATTGTCGTGAATATTTACATTAATATCTTCCTTCTTAATACCAGGAAGATCTGCAGTGATTATAAAAGAATGTGCAGATTCACGCATATCTATACGAGGTGCCCATAAGTTTTTAGATTTTTGTGAAGGTAAATCAATTTCAAAATCATTGAAGAAACTGTTAAATAAGCGATTCACATCGGTTTGCAGAGAATAAAACAAATCATTTTCAGGACGATTTGTGAGCTGATTTTGTTTTTTAAATGGCTGTAAAATTGACATAATAAGTCTCCTTTTACTTAAGCATAATAAAAGATAACCCCTTCTCATCAATGTCAATGTATGCCATCTTTTTAGAAAGTAAAGGGGGGGGTATTGAAAAAGTTAATTAATAAAATTATTGAATTATAAAAAAATTATCTAAAAATGTGTTCTTTTAATATGATAAATGCGCACATCTTCTTTTTCTGCTAATTCTAAAATTATTTCAATAACTCTCTTAGGCTTTGCGCATTTTGTTATTTGGAAAAAAGCTAAATAATCATCATTTTCGATATTATAAGGCCATTCAATGACACAAAACGAGTTTTTTGGATTAAACTCTTCTTCTAATCCTAAATAAAGAAGTTCTCGGCCGGATTTGAGTCGATATAAATCGAGGTGAACCAGTTTTTTAAGTTCAGTTTCAGAATTTAATTCTTCGATATTTAAAATTGAAAATGTAGGACTGATGGTTTGTTGATGAGCGCCTAGGATTAATGAAAGTTCTTTGGTTAATGATGTTTTACCTGCACCTAAATCTCCGTCCAGAAGAAACCAATCACCAGCCTTTATAAATGTAGAGATAAAATGAGCGAATGAATTCAGATCTGATAATGAAACTTCAATGGATAATTCTTTAGCTAAATTGCTGTCGTCAAACACTTCTTGTAAGGTGTTTTTTAGATTTAAAAAGTCATCCATTATTTATTCGCCTCATATCGTAAAATAATATCCCATATCTTTTGACTCACTTTTAGGGCGGATTGGGCTGAAGGTGCAGATTCAAGTGCTAATTTACGCTCTTCCAGTGAATTCATAGTTGATTCTATCAACTGAATGGCAGATTCTTTTTGAAAAGTATTTTCATCAATAGATTGTGACCAACCTCTATTACTAAATATTCTCGCATTAACAATTTGATCTCCTCGACTCGCATGCAAACCTAAGGGAACAAGAATCATGGGTATGCGCGCAGCTGCAAGTTCAAAAATGCTGCTTGCCCCTGCCCGGCAGATAGCTAAATCAGCGAGTGCATAAGCATATTTCATTTCGTGATTTAAAAACTCATATTGTCGATAATTTTCAGCAGAAGCAATTTCCGTTTTGTTACCTTTTCCGACGATGTGAATAATATTAAAATTTTTATTTAATTCAGGAATAATTTCAAACATTTTTTTATTTAGGCTTTGCGCACCTAAACTGCCACCGAAAATTAAAATAGTTTTTTTATTCAGCTGGAAATTAAAAAATTTATTCGCTTCTTCTTTTGAAGAGCTAAATAATGATTCTCTTAACGGAAGGCCAACGTAATTTATTTTATTATGAAAAAAAGATGGCAATTTTTTAATAGTTTCCTCGAATGCAACTAAAGCTAGAAAAGAAAAAGGCAGAGTTAATTTAGTTGCAAGAGCGGGTGTAGCATCGCTTTCATGGATTATGATGGGTATTCCTCTTAACCATGCAGCCCAAACAACGGGGGCGGAGACAAACCCTCCTTTGGAAAAGACTGCAGATGCTTTTATTTTATTAAGTATAAAAAATGCTTGAATAAAGCCAAAAAAAATTTTGAAAATATCGAAGAAATTTTGTAAACTTAAGTAGCGTCGCAATTTCCCAGTGGCAATCGAGTGGTAATGCCAAGTAGGTTGATTCAGTAATACAAGATCTTTTTCCATGCCTGATTGAGAACCAATATAATGAACTTTCAAATTATTCTCTTGAAACGCCTTATTTAAAGGTGATTTGTCGCCTTCAAATAAGGCAAAATGCGGCCATACATGACCCGCTGTTCCGCCACCCGTAAGTACAATTGAATATTTTTTTTCATTATCTTTCATATGAATTGCCAATTCTTTTAATATTTGCTTTAGATTGAAACAACTTTATAGATGCTCATGTGAATCCCAAGTATAGTGATACTTTTTGTCCTCAAGCATCGCTGCTGCTTCAGTTACAAACAATGGCTCAAAAGTGTCAACCATAATTGCTAATTCTTCTGTTCTTTTTGCGCCAATACTTTGCTCGTATCTTTCGGGGTGAGGGCCGTGTGGAATACCAGAGGGATGAAAACTAATAGAATAATTTGAAATTCCTTTTCGACTTGTGAAGTCTCCACTTATGTAAAAAATAGCTTCATCGCAGTCGATATTTGAATGCGGCCATGGGCATGGAATTGCTTTGGGGTGATAATCTAAAACCCGAGGGACAAAGTTCATAATATAAAAATTATCGCCGCTAAATGCTGTGTGCACTGTTGGGGGAAGATGTACAGAACTCGTTTTGGGTTGATAACTATGAATAGAGAAAGAAAATGGCCAATACCATCCATCCCAGCCGACCACTTTGTACGGAAAGTCTGTGTATTCATGTTTTGTTAATACATTATCTTTTTTTATAATAATTGGATAATTCTCATTGCATTTGAGTTCCATTAAGCGACTCGGTGCATGAAAGTCGCGATGATTGTATGGAGCATCTAATTTAAATTGTCCTTGCGCTAAACGAAATTCTTTTGGGATACCAAAATTATTTTTTCCTTCTACAATAAACATATTACTTTTTGCACTTGGCAGAAAACGATAAGGAATTGCTTTTGGAATAAATAAATAATCGCCTGAAGCATAATCAATTTCTCCCATGACAGTTTGGAGAATTCCATTGCCTTCTGTAACAAAATAGAGTTCATCGGCATCCGCATTTGCAAAAAAGAAATGATCATTTTTTGTTTGATTTAAGATGCCCACCGAACATGTATTATTTACAAGAAGTGTTGCACGTGCCTCTAATAAATTTCCTTCTTTAGAATAATTTGGTGTCTTAAAATGCCTTCTTTTCAACTCATTGTTACTCAACTTATTGTAGCTAGGAAAAAATGGATTTTCTGATTTGTAAATTTCTGCATTAACTTCATGAGTAGGAGCTCTTTTTTGATATAGAATTGAATAATTATCATTAAATCCATTGCGAGTGATCACATGTTCTGCAACCATTTTACCTTCAAACTCACAAAAAGTATGCTGTTTCTCAGAGATATAACCAAGTTTACGATAATCAATCATAAAATCGACTCCTTTTAAATATCTGTTAATATGAAATATAATTGTAACACTTTATTTGATGCATCAGCAAGGCTTTCGTTGCTTTTCATAAGGGATTGTTATAATCTTTTTTAGCAAAAGTATGAGTTTGTTTGAGGAGTAAAATAGCATTGCAAAAAAAAGTACTCGTGATTGCTGATAGCATAAAAAAAGTGAATGTTTCTTCAGATTCAAGTTTAGCTTTAGCTCAGGTAGCTCTTGAAGATGGATTTGAAGTTCATTGGTGTGAAAGTCATGATATTCATTTTTATAATAATAATATTGTTATAAAAAATATCATTGTTCTGCAAACAATTTCTCAGCATGAAATTAAATATGAACCTAAAAGTGGAAATTTATTTCAATTATCTGATTATCCATATTGTTTTATCAGAAAAGATCCTCCTTTTGATGAAGAATATAAAGATCTTTGTTGGATTTTATCTGCCCAGAATAAAGTAAAAATATTAAACCCTCCAGAAGCGTTGTTGGCATATCATGAAAAAGCTTTGCAGTGGCGTGCTTTTTCAGAAGGAATTATAACTGAAAAGAATTTAGTGCCCACCTGTTTATCTACTGATATAAATGTAATTAAATCTTTTTGTTATGAACATTCTGAACTCTTTTACAATGGATATATATCTAAACCATGGTTGGGTCATGGTGGTGAGAGCGTTGAATATTTCAAAGACAAAACAGCATTTTTTTCATATATAAATCTTAAATTAAAAAATGAAAGTAATTTGCAAAAACTGATGATACAACCTTTTTTAAAAGAGATATATGAAGAAGGTGATCGGAGAGTTTTGGTTGCTGGTGGTGAAATCATTTGCGACTTTGTGCGCTTACCTGGAAAAGGAAAAGTAGCATCGAATTTGGCGCAGGGCGGAACTGCTGTGCTAAGAGAAATGACAAAGGAGCAAAAAGAATTGTGTCAAAAAATAGCTCTTTTTCTTAAAGAAAAAAATATTTATTTAGCTGGTCTCGATGTCATAGGCAATCGAATTGGAGAAATAAATATTACTTCTCCAACTGGCTTTAGAACATATGAAATGCTCACAGGGCATAGTTCTGCAAGAAAAGCTTTTCATCTTATGACGAATTGAGTTTTTATGTTACATAAATTTACAAATGCATTTTTAGTTATTTTGCTATTTTGTTCTTGCACGACTTTACGTTCACGTAAATTAGATAAAGTGCCAGAAGATGAAGCGATTCAACGGATTTCTGCTACCATTGCTTCTCTCTGCAGTTCTAATAATAATCCCCAATTTTTGGCTGATATCAACTCTTCAAATTTTAGAGTTCCTTCTTTTCAACTGGAAGCCATTTGGGAAAATAAATTTAATCGTTTAAAAGGGAGTGTGATTGGTCCTTTGGGTGAAGAGTATTCATCATTTGAAGTGAATAAAAATAAAATTGATTATACATTTCAAACAGAAGCTATTTTAGACACTGACTCTCTAAATCAAATGACATCTTTGTTTGCAAAAATAGGATCCAAAAATCTGCGTGAATTTATTTGTGGGGGGTACGCATTTAAAAAAATAAATAGTAATGACGGTATATTTGTAGAAGCTAAAGAAGATGAAAAAAATAAAATTTATACAGAACAAGACTTAAAGCCGATTGAAAATAAAAGACAATATATTGCAATTTCAACGGTAAAAATATCAGATAATGAAATCGAAGTTCAAAGCAATTTAAGTTTAGAGCGCAAAGGTTTAGGCTATACACTTGTAATGAATAGCCAATTTTATTACGGTCTTTTTTCAAATGAAACTGATGTTTACGTTCGCTGGGCTGGGTATGTTTTAGCAGATAATATTTATCCATCAGAATTGACATTTAGAATTGGATCAGATGTTTATACGATTAATTTAAGCGAATATCAGTAATTATTGTTTATTTGTGATTACTGCAATAGTATTTTCTTTGTTTTTATTTGTTATTTTATCATCTTCTACTTTTGATTTTTTTGTATTAAAATTTTCTAACATAGATTCAAGCGTTGAAAATGCAATATCAAATTCCTTATCTGATAAAGCAGATATTTTACTCATAAGTCTTTGCAAGTGTGTGTATTTTTTTTGGGCAAGACTATTTGATTCTGCTCGACAAGCCTGATCGCCCATATGTCTTGCGAGATCTTTTTCATCAATATTATTTTTCTTAACGGACATAAACCACCTAAAGGCAATAAATTAATTTGCTTAAAGTGATTCGTCATTTGGCTTTTGAAAATAAATTTTGAGTCATATCTTTGGCAAAGATAGAAAATTTTTCTAACACTTATTCTATGAAATTGAGAAAATAGTAAATAATCAAAAGTAATTTATTTGTTTTAAGGTAAATTTATGTTTAATGATTTGACTCTTACAGTGCATTATATTCCTGAACTTGATGTCCTTATTTTTTTATTACCAAAAGTTGGAGTTGCATTATTTGTTGGTACTTTAGTTGGGATTGAAAGAGAGTATCGCGGTAAACTTGCTGGAATTAAAACGAATGCACTTATCTGTGCAGCCTCTGCTCTATTTACTGCCGTCTCATTGTTGATGAGTGAATATGAAAGCTCAAATCCTGTTATCTCTGCAGATGTTACTCGGATCGTCGCGCAAATCGTATCAGGTATTGGTTTTATCGGGGCAGGAGCAATCTTTAAATCAAGCAGTAAAGTGCAGGGATTGACAACGGCAGCTGTTATTTGGACTGTGTCAGCGCTTGGAATATTAATTGGCTTTGGTATCTTTTTATCAACAATCCTTATAACGATTGGTTTGATCTTCTTCCTCTCACTCACTTCTTATATTGAAAAAAGATTTTTTAAAAACCGCTCTTCGAAATCGAGTGGGGCTTCCGGACCAGGAACTTTGGACTAACTAATTTTAACTTTTTTTGCTTTAAACAAATGTTTTGGATTCACAAGAGAGTTTTGTGCTTGTACAAGAACGAGTTCTTTTGCTGAAGCATTTGCTGTTTTCAAAATGACTTCGTAAACTCTAGAAATAGTTGCCTCTAAAGCTTTCTGAGTATTTTTCTTATATTTTAAGTAAAAATGAGTGAATAATGCTGCGGTCAAATCGCCTGTGCCATTTAAAGTAATAGATATATATGGAGTTGTTGCAATATAAACTGAATTTTCATTGACAACAAGCATGTTGATATTTGTTTCTTTTGTCTCTTTAAGTAACAGACTTGTTATAACAACAACTTTTGGGCCTTTTTTCATAACTCTACGTGCAGCTGCAACAGCTCCTTCAATTGAATCAAATTTTTTATCGCTTAAGTATTCTAATTCAAAATGATTTGGAGTAATAATGTCTGCGTATTTTAGCATTTCTTCTTTAAAAAATTCAGGAATTCCTTCTTTAACAAAGAACCCTCTGCCTATGTCGCCCATAACTGGGTCGCAACAGTAGAGGGTATCTGGTTTCAATTTCCTGAGTTCTTTGATTGCTTCTATCATAACTATTCCGAGCTCTTTTGAGCCCATATAACCACTTAAAAGAGCATCGCAATTTTTTAGAACACCTCTGTCCTTTATCCCTAAAAAAACTTCTCTTACTCCTTCTATGTCAATTACTTTACCTCTCCATTGTCCGTAGCCGGTATGATTTGAAAAAAGTACTGTATGTATAGGCCAAACTTGAACGCCAAGTCGTTGTAAAGGAAAGGTAACAGCGCTGTTACCGACATGGCCGTAACTGACACAGGATTGTATGGAAAGAATAATTTGATTCATTGTTAATAGCTCCTAGAAAAGATTTCTTCACAACTTAGCTTCGTGAAGTTTTGACTATGCTACATTAGCAAATTAAAAAATTATACTTTTCCTCTTGATATATATGTCGATTCAGGCAATTATAAACGGAGTTTCATTTAACCACTCACAAGAGAGGATGTGTATGACTAAAAGAAAGGTTTCGACTGTATCTACTTCTGCGCTAACCGTTGAAGTTTCAACTCGTTTTGATCAATTACCAAAAAAATTAACGAAAGAAGTCATTGCTGCTTTTCTTGATGCAATTGAAGATCATGTTGCTGCAGGAAAAAAAGTACGCATTGATAAACTTGGGATTTTACAAGTAAAAGATCGCGCTGCCCGTAAGGGAAGAAATCCTCAAACAGGTGAAGAAATTAAAATTCCTGCTTCTAAAAAAGTAAGTTTTAGAGTTGCTTCGTCTTTAAAGGAAAAAGTTGGAGTCAAAAGAAAGTCTTCTGTTAAGAAGAAAAAGTAAGAAAAAATTGACTTTTACAAATATAAGCTGGCAAAATTTATTTTTTAGCCAGCTTTTTTATGTAAATTTATTAAGATATCAATATTATTGATTAAATATTGATTTTACTTGCTTTCTTTTGCATAAAACTAAGAATTTATTTAGATTAAACTGTAAAAAGTTTTGACAATCCTTCGGTCTCAATAAAATACTTTTTTATGTCGATATAGAAAGAAGTTAAATATAACTTTTTTCAGGGGTTTTTTTGAAATTTAAAGTGAAGGATAAAGTAAAACTAGCCCGAGGAGTTGAATTCAAAAATGTAGAAAGCTGCATTTTAAGGGTTATTGACTATGCAACTTTCTTATTTGAAAAAGAAAACTTAGAAACGAATTGGGCTCATTTAGAAGCGAATAAAGTGATTTTTGGTTATCCCCATCATTTTTTAAATGGCTCAACGGTGGCCCAATGGATTGCAGGTGGTGGGGATGAACGACATGCCTATGATGCTGTAAAAGATTATGTGACGGAAGCTAAAAAAGTGGTGGTCGAGAAAAAGGTTTTAAAAACAGTTACAGCAAAAGTTTTTCGCAGCGGTTAATTAAAAAAAACTCATTCTAGACTCAATTTTCTATCTGATGTATATCAAATTTGGGTATTTTTATTTATAAGCCTGTTTTTTATTTCGAAAAAAGGAAATTTTGATGTCTCAAATACGGAAAGATATACCTTATAATATTGGTTTTTCCATGCCCGCTGAATGGGCTCCTCATTCAGCTACTTGGACAAGCTGGCCTTTTGATGAAGATATTTGGTATGGAAAGTTAAACTCTGTAAGAGAAGAATTTACCAACCTTGTAAAAACAATTGCGAAATATGAACATGTTCATCTGCTGGTGAACAATAAAGAAACTGAATTAGATGCTAGAGAACGACTGGGAGAACTCAGTAATATATCTTTACATAGAGTTTCGTTAAATGATGTCTGGTTTAGAGATAATGGTCCTATTTTTATATTAAAAGAAAATAAATTGAGTTTTGTGAAATGGGAATTCAATGCCTGGGGACAAAAATTTAAATGGGAGCTAGATTCTCTTGCGCCTTATGAAGTTGCTAAGATTCTCAATATAAATTTCTTTAATTCTCCTGTTGTTATGGAAGGAGGTTCTTTAGATAATAATGGTAAAGGTATATGTTTAACTACAAAACAGTGTTTATTAAGTAAAATGAGAAACCCAAAACTTTCTCAAAGTGATATAGAAAAAAGTTTAAAAGAATATTTGGGAATTAAAAAATTACTTTGGTTAGAAGATGGCCTTGAAGGCGATCACACAGATGGACATATCGATACTATTGTTAGATTTGTTGATGAAAAAACGATTGTTTATTCTATCACTGAAGATAAATCAGACAAAAACTATCATGTTATGCAACGTAATTATGAGCTGCTTAAAACATTCACAGATCTCGAAGGGAATTCATTTAAACTTATTCCTTTAGTTTTACCTAAACAAAGAATTGAAATTGAGAGTCAACGTTTGCCTGCAACCTATGCAAACTTTTATATTGGCAATCATTTTGTTGTTGTTCCCTTATATCAAGATCCTCATGATGAATTGGCTCTTAATACTTTACGTCCACTTTTTCCTGGTCGTGAAGTGATTGGCTTGAGTTCACGGGCCATTATAAATGGTGGAGGATCCTTTCATTGCGTGACTCAGCAACAACCAGCAGGTGATATTTGGAGATAATTGATTGATGCAAAGAAAGATTAAGCTTGCTCTTATTCAAATGAGCATGACAAATAAGATCGATGAAAATATTCAAAAAGCAATTAAATTCATTGAAGAGTGCGTTCATAATAATGCAAATATTATTTTATTACCTGAACTCTTTGAAAATCATTATTTTTGTCAAGAGCAATATGATCATTTATTTGAGTTAGCGAATGAAGTTGAAAATCATCCTTTTCTTGCTCAATTTCAAGAAATTGCTCGCACACATAAGGTTGTTTTACCTATTAGTTTTTTTGAAAAATCGGGGCCTGCATATTATAATAGTCTTGCTATGATCAATGCCGATGGCTCTATTCTTGGTATTTATCGTAAAACACACATTCCTGATGGCCCTTGTTATCAAGAAAAATATTATTTTAATCCTGGTGACACGGGTTTTAAAGTTTGGAAAACTGTGTATGGCAATATTGGTGTAGGAATATGCTGGGATCAATGGTTCCCTGAATGTGCACGGAGCATGGCTTTGCAGGGTGCAGATCTCTTACTTTATCCCACTGCAATAGGTTCTGAACCTCCTGAGGCACATGCCATCGATACAAAAGATATGTGGCAAAGAGCTATGCTTGGGCACGCTGTCTGCAACTCAGTGTATGTGGCTGCAAGCAATCGGATTGGCGTTGAAAAAAATATGAACTTTTATGGCAGTTCATTTATCTGTGACTTTACGGGTGAAAAAATAGCAGAAGCAGAACGCACGAGTGAAAAGATTATTTATTCCGAACTTTCTTTTAAAGAAGCGCAGGTATTTCGAGCTGGAATGGGTTTTTTTAGAGATAGAAGACCTGAGCATTATCAGAAATTATTAGGACTTGATGGCAAGTGATTATTTTTGATTCTTCCGCATTTTTTTAAGTTCAATCGCCATCTTTTTTTCATTCATCCAGAACAATTCCCAAATATGTCCGTCTAAATCTTCAAAACTTTGTGAATACATATAACCTAAATCTTGGGGATCACGACTCTTGGATGCACCCGCTTTTAAAGCTTTACTCATAATAGAGTCGATCTTTTTTTTGCTTTCAAAAGAGATGGCAACAAGCACTTCGGTGCTATTTTTAGCATTGCTGATGTGTTTTTTTGTAAAGTTTTTAAAAAAATCGTTGCTGAGTATCATTACAAAAATATTTTTTCCGAGAGCCAAGCAGGCAGCGTTATTATCAGTATATTTTTTATTAAATTTAAAACCAATTTTTTTAAAAAAATCTTTGGATTTATTTAGATCTAAAACAGGTAAATTAACAAAAATTTGTTTAGCCATGTTTTTTTTCTTTCATATTATTTCTTACAATTTAATATGGTATTTAAATAAATGCTAGAGACATAGAATTGACATTTTTATTACTGGTCATTTTTAAAATTTATTATACTGCCTAGTGCACTAAGAACTGCACTAGGAACTCTGAGTATATTATTTCCTAAAGAAACAGAATGCTTTGTTAAAGTTTCATGAATAAATAAACGCTCTTTATCAGAAAAACTTGCTTCAGGACCGATTAAGAGACAAATTTCTTCGAGATCTTTTTTGAAGTGTTCACGTAAAACTGTATAAATTGAATTTTGAATTTTGCCTTCATATATGTGGGATTCATCACAAAAAAGGATCAATCTATTTTTATTATTTATATTTACATTTTTTTGAAAAAGTTCAATTAAATTATTGTAGCAAGATATTTTTGCGGCAAAGGCACTTTTACTAATTCTGACAGCTTCTTGGCTTATCCGTTCCATTTTTTCTATTTTTATAGGGCTTTTAACCGCAGATTTATCAGCTTTAAAAATATGAATGTGGTCAACTCCAAGCTCTGACGCGCTAGAAACGACTTCTTCTAGGGTTGCAGGTTTTGGATAGGCAAGCCAAAGATGAATTTCGGGCGCAGATTTTTTGACTTCAGTTACTTTGTTTATTTTAATAGAAATTGATTTTTTATTTGCGGACTCAATGCAGCCAATTGCTTTTAATCCTTTGCAATTGGTAATTTCAACTTCATCTCCAGAGGATAGACGTAATACATGAAAAGCATAGTGATGTTCGTCGTCTTTTAATATTACTTCGCTCTGAGCTTTGGATAAATCAGCTTGGATTAATGTCCAGCTTTGTTTTTGTATACTCATTTTTTCTCGATTATAAGCGGCAAAGTGAAATGAGAGGTGATTCGGATAGAAGAATCATTTTCTCCTCTTCACTTAATTTAAAATACTCGATTTCTTTGCACCATTCAGCAAAGCAATCACAAAAAGCAATATATTTTCTAAAATCATTTTCTGTAAAATAATTTAATAAAGTAAAATCGTTTTTGTGAAAAATTATTTGGAGATTTTCACACAGAGTATTTACTTTGCTTTTTGTAAGATTGTAATCCGAGATAGATTCATCGGGTAAGAAAGTCATGGCTTCAAAATCACACAAAGATCTTATAGTAAAGATAAATTCATCGGCAAAATCACTTGCGATAAGTGGAAATGAAAGGAAATCTTTGTTTTCTATTAATGTATGAGTGATCTTTTCATAAAAAATATTTTCAGGTATTTTTTGCTTTAATTTCTTATACTCTGAGAAAGTTAATAAAGTAATCTTTATAATTGAACAATTTTGAGTCATTTTATCTTAGTAATTTCTATAGCATCATTCATACCATGAACTTTTTTTGCAGAAAGATTTGGTACAACTAGGTTAATTTTTTTTATGGCCCGCATGAGGTGATTAACTCCGATATCACTTCGATAGTGTATACCATCAGCAGTTACTTCATAGGGAATAATTAAGGAATTTTTATCATCTGTAAAGTTTTTTATGACTTTTTCAAGTGCGGTGATTTGATCACCCGAAACTTCTTTTGCGATAAAAAAACGGATACCATCGTCATTCTCTAAATTTTGCTCAGGCTCTTTTAATGTATTTTCAAGAGCTTTATCGCTTGCTTCAATATATACTTTGCCCTCATAAAATAAAATATATCTCGCTATTTTAGGGAGCTGTTTTCCTAGGATCTCTTTGTCTGACTGCATGAGAACCAACAAACCATTTTTTTCTTTGAGCGGGGAAAGAATAAATGGAATTTGTGCGGGCCACGTTTTTGTCCCGAATATTTGGTATTCGCTTTCTTGCTGTTTATCTATAAGGGCCCGTGCTTCTGTATCCCACTGTGAACTCGGAAAAAGTTTGAGTGATTGTAAACTTTTCAGGTAACTCCTATCGAAGGTACTTCTTATTCTTTGGTTTTTTAAACCACAAAACTCGCAAAGTAAGATGCTATATGGCAGCTCTTCATTGTATTTAAAGACTTGTTTATTACGTAAAGAGTTTTGTGCCGTGGCACTATTCAGGCACAATGACCACAACAGGAATAACACCAGCGGGTACATTTTGATCCTTTGCAAGTGTCGAGTTTTGTAAAATTGCCATGTCAGCTGGGGTTGCTGGTTTTAAGTCAGATTTGCCATCGTAAACAAGCTTTACTACGGTTAATCCTATGGCTTCTTTGACAACGTCGGAGGGGTAGATCATGACTTTTTTGTTGTTGCCCAGGTCAAGTCCTACAGTGCCGCATTGAATTGCACTGCCAGGCACTGTGATAAGCATAGAAAAGGCTATTTTCTTGCCGTCATCGGTTTTAATCACTGTTTTTCTTTTGGTGGGAGTTTTTAAAATATCTCGGATGGGTGCTGATAAAGTCACTTTTAACACGCCATTTTGATAAATTTCACTGCCCTGTGAGCGAAAATAGGAAGACCAATCCGATTTTGTCCCTAATTGACCTTTTTCAGAATTGAAACATGAATTTTTAAAATAAGTTGTGAGGCTTGTGATGGCATTTTTTCGTGCCTTAACCTCAGCATTGATGCCATTTTTCGGTTCTTCTTGGTTTGAATTGAAAACGCCAAAAATGGATATTGTCATCTTAGCGAAATCAAATGAAACTTTGTTTTCTTCTGCTTGAGCAAAAGCTTGTAAAGAAACAAAACATACTGAAATGCCAGTGAACATCCATTTTAAGTTTCTCATGCACTGCCTCGCTTTGCTTCAACAGTTTCTAGACTTTTTATTTCTTGTTCCTTTAGGATAGTATCTCCCATATGGCTCGCAATTTCAGCATCGAGGACACAAAGAGACATCGTATTCGAGAACCCTTGAATTTTAACACGCAACATATCCCAATATTGAGTGTCAATCGGATGACTTCGACTTACAAAGAAAAGAACTTCTTTGATTTGTGAGAGAGTTGCAGGCAATTGAATAGCTAACTCAGAAAAAAAGGATTTATTTTCATCATCAAATGGAAAAAGCATGCTATTTTGTGCAACTCTTTCAAGCTTTACAATGCTATTTATTAGCATTTCTTGTGAATATCCCTTTGTCATCTGTTTCTGCTGAAGAGAAACCTCTTCTTTTTTCTCTTGAAGTTTTTTTATGACGGACTCGGTATTTTGATATTTATTTACATTATCAGAAAGCCATTTAAAGGTCTTAATGGGATTGTCGGATATTTCACCAAACAATTCACACAGTCTAAGCTTATGAAGATCAATAAAGCTGAGTAAGATCGCAGTTGAGCTTGTGGTCCTTTCAGGGCCTTGGAATTCTGCACGAAGATCTCTAACTTCAGCAAGAGTGTCTCTGATTTGCTCTAATGATATTTCACCTAAATGACTACGAATGTCTTGAGCAACAACAGCGCCTTCTTCGGCAGCAACGAGTCTCTTATGCTCTCTTCTTAAAGTTTCTTCGGCATTGATGATTTGATTTTCTATTTCTTTTTTTCTCTTCCAAAGGCTGATTGCAAAGGGAAATGAAATAATAATGGTGACGATAAATACGCAGAATATAATGGCGAGCCAAAATCCTCTGTTGACAGTTTTGAGTCGCTCTCGGGCAACTTTGTTTTTCTGTTCAACTTTTGCAATATTGGCTTCATATTTCTCCCTGTTTTCGTAATGGAAAACGGCTTCGCAGAGATAATTGGCATTGTCTGCGTAGGGCGCCAAGTCTTTTAGGGCTGAAAATCTATTGTAACGATGTAGAATATGTGCTTCAGTTTTTTCGAGATGATTATTAATAAAGTCTTGTGCCCTTTTGGCATTTTGAATTATTTTTTGTCTTTCATTCTCTTCGAGAGAAAACCAAGGTTGAGTTGTTACTTTTAGCGCGCTTATGCGCGTTTCAAGGTCTTCGATTTCTTTTTGCTTTTCTTGAACGGCTACAAGCTTTTTCTTAAGGACTTTCAACCCTTCAATTGACTCCTTCCATTGACGAGCTTCTGCAGAGAGTTGTTTAGAAAAAAAAGCATCAACGGCAACAAGGGATTTATCGGCTTGTCTAATTTGTTTTGCTCGGAGATAATGTGGTTTAATTTGGAATGTACTCGCTAGCAGAATCAGTTGATCTGCGGCTTCTCTTAGTTGTAATAAGCTAACCTGATTCATGAAAAACGCCTCTTGGTGCATGTAGTGAATCACCTGATTTCAAGTATCCTCGCAATCTTGTAACTCTGAAATTCCCAAAGTGTCAAAATTGTGCTAGCAAAAAGCAGTTATTATTTGGTATCCCATAGGAGAAAACCATGCCCTTTGTTGACAAAAAAACACTGTGTGATGAAGTCAATCGCAGAAGAACTTTTGCAATTATCTCACATCCGGACGCAGGAAAAACCACCATGACCGAAAAGCTTTTGCTCCTCGGTGGAGCTATTCGCTTAGCTGGTTCGGTCAAAGCAAAAAAATCTAAAAAATTTGCTACATCCGATTGGATGGAGCTTGAAAAACAACGCGGAATTTCAGTTTCAACCAGCGTGATGAATTTTGAATACCGCAATTATATTTGTAACCTACTTGATACACCAGGTCACCAAGATTTCTCAGAAGATACATATAGAACCTTGGCTGCCGCCGACGCTGCAATTATGCTTATCGATGCAGCAAAAGGTGTGGAGCCACAGACGATCAAACTGTTTGAAGTCTGTAAATTGCGTGGCATCCCGATTTTTACCTTTGTAAACAAATTGGACCGCGAAGCACGCGATCCGCTTGAGCTTATGCATGAGATTGAAAGTGTACTGGGCATCCCGACTTATCCTATGAGCTGGCCAGTTTCATCGGGTGAGCGCTTCCGCGGGATCATTGAAAGAGAAACAAAATCTTTGCATTATTTTGAAGGAAGAAACACAACAACCGAGACCGCTGCGAGAGTGATCCCTCTCTCTGACAAAGAACAGATATCCTCTCTTGTGCCTGAGGATCTTCTGCAAGAAGCACTTGAATCTCTCGAAATGCTCGAAATGGCTGGAGATGACTTTTCCCATGAAAAGTTTTTAAAAGGTGAGCTTTCTCCTGTATTCTTTGGGGCTGCAATGACCAATTTTGGGGTGAGATTGTTTCTTGAAAAATTTCTTGAAATGTCACCTTCCCCATCCGCAAAGGGCAGCAGTCAAGGCAAAATAGACCCTCTTTCTTCTGAATTTAGTGGATTTATCTTTAAGATTCAGGCTAATATGGATCCGAAGCATAGAGATCGCATTGCATTTTTGCGAATTGTCAGCGGCGTCTATGAAGCGGGAGTGAATGTCACTATCCCTCGCTTAAATCGAGAAATTCGCCTCACCCACCCTCAACAGTTTTTTGCTCAGGATAGAAGCACCCTTGACAGAGCGTTTGCTGGCGACGTGGTTGGTATCTATGACCCAGGCTTTTTCTCTATTGGGGACTCCTTGGTTGAAGGCGGAAACTTTGAATTTGAAGGTATTCCGTCCTTTGCGCCTGAAAACTTTGCGGTTGTCAGGACTACGAGTGCTTTGAAGCGTAAACAATTGCTTAAGGGCTTGGTTCAGCTCTGTCAGGAAGGCACAGTCCAGATGTTTGTGGATGAAAGCCGTGCTGCAAGCGATCCTGTTTTAGCGGCTGTGGGATCTTTACAGTTCGATGTGCTTCTTTTTAGGCTTAAAAATGAATACAATGTCGATTGTGCACTCGATAATCTTGTGTTTAAGCACGCGCGTTGGACCAATGCCAGCAGTGAAGAAATTGCGGAAGCTAAAAGCAAAACAGATGTTGTGACTGTTCGCGATATGCAGGGTAATTATTTATTTTTATTCAAAAATGATTTTGCACTTTCTTATTTTCAAGAAAATTGCCCTAAGATTTCTTTATTTAAAAGCAACTCGACTTTGCATGGTAATATGATGAAAATGTCAACAGATTTGTTTGAAGAGTGATATTTTTCGTGTATATTATTGGAATGCATAAGATTCCAAAAAGGTAAAACTTCTCTTTTTGAGGAGCGGTGGCAATATGAAAAATTTATTCCAATTGCGTTCGTCTCATATCCTGTCCCAAGAACCACAATCTGGGGCTAAGATCATTCAGTTTCGTGATCACAAGCACAAAGCAGATAAGAAGCAGAGACACACATCTCTCCGCTCTCATGGAGACTCTCTGGCACGGAATATAAAAACTCAGCAAAGTCATAGAATTGCTTTGAAAGTGCAGAAAAAAGCGGTGAAAAAACCGTTTCACACGTCTTCTCTTTTTTATGCCTTAGCTCTTGCCGCAATTCTTTTTGGGATTTTTATGCTTCTAGGTGGCTTTGCTGTTATATTTAAGTAGCTAATTTTATTGTAAAAAAAAAATTATAAAAAAACACAGCGAAACTATTGCAAAGCATCTTCTTCTCTGGCATACACATCTTCACTGAGTGGGGTGGTAGTAGAGTTGGTTACAACGCTGGCCTGTCACGCCGGAGGTCGTGGGTTCAAGTCCCATCCATCCCGCCATATTAAAAAGCTGTCTTCGGACGGCTTTTTTGTTTTGTATAAAGATTAATAATCGGCTTGGCCCATAGTCAAAGAGTTTGGCGTTGTCAGAAAAGTACGTAAGCCAATCCGCAAGATTGCCAGCCTGCAAAGCTTCTTTAAAAATTCAATTCAACGCCTTGCATAATTGATCGCGCTCTGGCATATACTTTGGACTGAGTGGGGTGGTAGTAGAGTTGGTTACAACGCTGGCCTGTCACGCCGGAGGTCGTGGGTTCAAGTCCCATCCATCCCGCCATTTATTAAGAAAAGCTGTCTTCGGGCGGCTTTTTTTGTTTTATGATCTGATAAATTTTATCAGACTCGAAAGATCTCTGTTATCAGCCATTTTCAAAGCTTCTATATACTTTTTTCTTGTTGATTGATGAGAAGTGCATTTTCCCCCACGTAAATGGCTTCTGGCCATAAATTTTCATAAAAGTATCATAATATAATCGTGCGTGGCGCCCATTTAGGAGACATAATTTTGGCAATATAGTAGAAAAAAATAAATATTTAAATCTATAATATTCTTTTACCAAAAGGAGTGAATATTATGAATTTTATTATTAGATTTTCTGTTTGTTCATTATTGACGGCGTCTAATTATGCTTTTGCCGAGCAAGCTTTAGAGCTTTCTTCAATGGAGCAAGCTCCAGATATCACCTTATCTGCAAAACAATATATATCTTTACCAACAGAGACTTTTGCCAGTGAAAATCATTTGCCACTCACAGCTGGTTACAACATAACAATAGTCAATCATTCAAATCGCACTGCTTGTATTTCTATAGTAGAAGCAAATCCCCTTTTGTCTAAGGGATGGTATATTGTTCAGAATACCCAAAGTATAACTTTTAACAGTCTTGCATATATCCGCTTAGAAGTATGTTCTTTACAAAATTTAGTTTGGAATACAGGTTGGGTTTACCAAGATATTTGTTTAAAATATGGATCTGCCTTTAGTTTCAATGATCCAACTAATGCCATTATGTGTTCTTCAAATGGTGGACAGATGAAGCAATTTCTGAGTATACCAGGGGCATATACAGTTACGTTAAAATAAACGTTTGAAATTAGGACAATTGCTTTTGTAGCATATTGACTTAAGAAAAATCTCACTTGAGTATTCAATTTATTTATATTAATTAAAAATAAATATTTTATTTAAGAATTATTAAAATAAATTTATAGAGCTGCATTTGCATTTTTTGTCTCAATTGGTGTGTTGGTTGAAGTGCTTGCAAAAGCTCTATTTGGTTGCTTAGGTGACTCTTATAGTCAACAAAAAATAATTTCTTACTGTTACGTTTTAAGTTCTGTCGCTTCAATTTATGAAATTAAATAATTTTCTATTAATTATTTTTCTTCAAATAGGACGGTTGGATTTTTTAATTTCATTATTCTAGAAATATTTACATATTTAATTATTCCTGTATTCCCAATTAAAATTCCTAATTCCTGTTCTGGATCACAAAGAAATAAGAGCGATTGTAAAGTTATAAGTTGCTGGCGCGACATTTGCACACCGTCCAATTGGCAGCGTGATATTTTAATAAATCCTAAATATGCTACATGGTCGCGTATTTGCGCTTCATCACCGTTGGCGAGAATTGTTAAAGTTGTTTGATCTTGCAGTGAGCTGTGTCCTGAATCACGTAGGTCATAAAGAGCGTTAATATGCCACCATTCTTCTGTGCTGTGCCATTTTCCGCAAGGGAGGATCCATCCACTGATTTCGCTGAGTCTTTCCGGTTGAGACAACATTTAAAAATTCCTTTTGGAAATTGATAAAAAAATTCTTGGGAAAGATTACAAATTGCATTCATAATGTAAACAAATTAGCATTTTTTAAAGTTAAATATTTTCTAATATTGGATTTTATTTGTTTTATTATAGAATTATTACAAAAAATGAGTGTTTTAAACGCATTTAAAAACAAAACTCTTAGGATAAACACAAATCCTAAGAGTTTTTTTGTCCAGAAACAAATGGGAGTTAACTATTTAAAGGGAGAATAATTGCGGATTGAGAGTTTTCTCTCTCAACTAATAAGAAAATAACAGAAGAATTAGCTTTTTTTGCTTTTTCTAAAACTTTTTCAACATCTTTTGGATTGGCAACATTTTCTTTATTTACACTGATAATAACGTCACCTTGTGCAATTCCTGCGCGATCCGCTAAACTGCCTTGTTGAACACCTGCAATCAAAACACCTTTACCGGAAGGAGTTTGTTTTACTGAAAGAGTGAGACCAAGATTGCGCGCAAAAGACTTTCCTGATTTTTCAGAACTTTCAGTATCGTCGCTTTTTTCACCCTTTGCATTTGGTAATTCAGTAACTGTTGATTTCAATTCTATTTTTTTGCCATTTCTCAGAACGCCGAGTTTAATGCTTGAACCTGGTTTTAAGAAAATAATTTGTCTTTGAATGTCAGACGACGCTTTTACAGCTTCTCCATTAACACTTTGAATTATGTCATAAGGTTGTAAACCAGATTTGGAAGCTGGACTGCCGGGCACGACGCGCATAACGAGAGCACCTTCGGTATTGGGATCTATTTTCATTTCTTTCTTAGCCGCTGTGCCGAATTTATTTAAGTCATACATTTCTACGCCTAAGTAAGCTTGGGTCAATTTACCATTATTTATGATGGACTCAGCAACAAGGCGAATTGTGTTCGAAGGTATGGAAAAGCCAATTCCAACACTGCCACCATTTTTTGAAAAAATTGCGGTATTCATACCTATCACTTGACCATCTAAGTTAACAAGGGGGCCTCCTGAGTTCCCAGGGTTAATCGCTGCGTCGGTTTGAATAAAGCTATTTGCACCATTGATTCCAAGTGTGTCACTGGTTCTTTGCACTGCACTGACGACACCCATCGTAACGGTTTGTTCGAGTTCAAAAGGAGCTCCCAAAGCGAGAACCCAATCTCCAACTTTGACTTCATTGGAATTTGCAAGGCTCACCTGTTTAATATCTGCTGAAGGTTTGAAATCTTCGAGTTTCAGAACGGCGATATCGACACTCGTAGCAGTTCCGATGATTTTTGCTTTATATTTTTTCTTATCTTTTGTCGTAACAGTAATTTTATCTGCTTTATCAATTACGTGATTATTCGTAATAATATATCCGTTGGTTGAATCAACGATAAAACCAGACCCACCATCGGTTTCAATTCCTTGTTTTTTGCCGCCTCCTTTTGGATTTGGTCCGCCCTTAAATTGAGGAGGTAAAAATGGGAAAAAGAATTCATCAGGGAAATCATATTGTGGAACGTTTACTTTTTTCTCTGCTACGATAAAGACAAGTGCTTGGCTACTTTCTTCAGCGACATTCGAAAATACTTTTTTGAATTTCTTTAAAAACTCAGTGTCCTCTTTTTGAATAGGGACTTGAGGAGGAGGTAAAGCATAATTACTCGATGCCTGCGCAGTGAGATCATCATTTATTTTTGTAAATGCTTCTGGCTTGAAAAGGAGGAGGCCCGCACTTGCAACACCAAAAATGGCTGCAATAGAAACGCCTGCTACAACAATATTTTTAGCTCTTGCTTTCATAAAATTTGCTACTTTCTTAGAATCATTCAAATCGGAATTCATTGTAACCTCCTAAAATTATAACACTAAAATTTTTTATCTGCACCTTGAGCCTTAAAAAATGCTCTTCTTGCTTTATAGCAGACATTGATCCAAAAAGTCGATAGTCGAGCTATTTATTAAAAACAAAAAATTGTAATATTATTCAATAATATTATTTATATAAAAAACTTCATCACTTATATAGAAATATATAGAAGCGATGAAGCTGAGATCTTGTGAGTCTAAATGAACAGCATGAATTGGCTTTTTGAGTGTGGGAGGGAATGTGCTATCCTTTTTATAAATGAATCTGCTAGTAGAATAATAAAATTTTCTTTTAGGTTGAAAAAAATGAAAAGTATAATAATTTTTATTCTAATAATTTTCAGTTTAACTAAAGTAAGTGCTAAGGAAAAATATTTAATTCTAGCCGATGATGGTTACCCTCCTTATTCATTTTCGAAAAAAAACTCTATAGCAGATGGCTTATACCATAAGATATTAAGTGAAATTTTTCCAAAAATGAAAAGTTTCAAAATTATTATTGAAGCCATTCCTTGGAAAAGAGGTTTAGCCGAAGTAAAAGAAGAAAATGCATTTGCTATCTATCCTGCATATTTCCGCCCTAGTGATCCTGAAAGAAATTGGATGGATTATTCAGATAATATTTATAAAGAAAAAGTTGTCCTCTATTGTAATAAAAAAATTCTTGGAAAAGGGAAATGGCCAGAAGATTTTCGTGGTTTGATTATTGGTAAAAATCGGGGTAATTACGGGAAAAGCTTTGATGATATATTAGAAAAAAATGGAATCAAGTTGGTTGAGGATAGGAATACAGAAAAAAACTTTGTTAATATATTGACAAAAAAAATTGATTGTATTGTGAATGAGGAAACAGCTATTGAAATATTTTTACAGAGATATAAAGACAATCCTGAGGTCAAAGAAATAAGTAAAAAAGTTGTAATAAGCTCAGAAACCACACATTTAGGTTTCTTAAAAAAATCATCGCAAAAATATCAAAGAGGAAAAGAGTTTATTAAAGAGTTCAATAAAGAATTAAAAAAATTAAAAAACTCTGGATTGTTTGAGAAAATTCGAAGCAATTACATTGAAAATTATAAATAGATATATTATATATAATTTGAAAATAAAGTTTCCTGCAGCAAATCTTTTCTGTCGATAAGATTTGAAACAGACACTCCAATCAAGCGGATGGAATCATTTTCACATTTGAAATCATGAAAAAGCTCGAGAGCTACTTTAGCTATTATTTCTTCTGTATAAAAATACAATGGATAGCTTTTGGTTTTTGTTCTCACTTTAAAATTAGCATATTTAATCTTTACTGTAACAGTTTTAGCTGCTAGATCTTTGTTTTTTAGACAAATTATTAAATTAAATAAAATTTTATTTAACTCACGTAATTTATGTTCCATGAGAGTGATATCTTTTGGAAAGGTTTCTTCTTCTCCTAGCGATTTTCTAATTTGCGTTGTTTCAAGGGGTGATTCATCGATACCGCAAGCGCGTTGATATACCCATTCAGACGTTGCTCCAAAAGTATTAATTATAAAATCTCTGCCAGCAGAGATGACGTCTGAGCAAGTTAAAATATTAAATTCAGAAAACTTTTTAGTTGTAACAGGACCTACAAAGGGTATTTTTTTAATTAAAAGTGGTTGCATAAAAGGAAAGACTTCATGCGGCTTTACAATAGTTATTCCATTTGGTTTATTTATGTCAGAGGCTATTTTAGCAACCATTTTATTTGGGGCAACTCCAGCAGAAGCTGTTAATTGAGTGTCAGAAAATATATTCTTACGTATATTTTCTGCAATTAAAGTTGCATTTTTGCTATCACTCACGTCGATATAAGCTTCATCCATTGACATTGGTTCAACGGTATCAGAAAAATTTCGGATTATTTTAAATACTTCGCGTGAAGCGTTTTTATAGGCTTCAAAGTTTGGTTTCAAAAAAATAGCATGTGGACAAAGCTTAACGGCTTGCGCCGATGGCATAGCTGATTTTATCCCAAATTTTCGGGCTTCGTAGGAGGCCGTGCAAACAACACCACGAGAACTTGGAGTGCCGCCAATGATCAGAGGTTTATTTTTTAGTTTAGGATTTAATATAACTTCCACAGCTGCAAAAAAGGCATCGAGATCGATGTGTATAATTTTTCGCGTGAGGAGTGATGGATGAATAGAAGATTTATCATTTTTCATAATAAGAAATCTCCTGAGATAACCCTTGTTGCAATTCTATTATAATATTTTTTTCCAATTCAGATTTCGCTGCTCTTAGGCGCTCAATGGAATTACAATTGAGCACTGTGCTTTTTGCCATAGAACCAGGATCGTCGTTGAGAAAGTATACTTTAAAGTCTGAGATATTTTCCGCACAATGCCAAATCATGCCTGCACACATTTTACATGGTTTCAATGTAGTATAAATGCTACTTCCCTTAGGTATAGCTTGCCTAAATTGGTTATAAAATTTTTGGATCATATTTATTTCTGCATGTAATGTTTTGTTCTTTGAGTTTTCGTTTAAGCCAAATGAAAGAATATTACGGTTAGAATCGATTAAAAGGCAAGCGACTTGTCTACAGGAGTCATATTTTTCTTTTTCAATTATAATCTCTTTAGCAAGATTTTGTGCAATATACATAAAATCGAATTCGTTTTTATGCTTATAATCATATTTTTCCGAGATAAAAGTTAATTCTTCTTGAAGATTTTTATCCTTCTTCTGTAAAGTTATTTCAAAAGTTTGGTCATGGATTAAAATATTTTGATCTGAGAAGTTGTTTATATAAGCAATTCTTTTAGCTGTAACTTTTACCATTCCTAAACACATTTCAGTGGGCGGATAGTTAGTGAATATTTTATTTCTTAAAATCGTTAATGCTATTTCGGGATATTCGCGATAGATTCCTTGTATTAAAATGGTCACTGGACTGTATGGTTTTTTTGGCTCAAGTGTAGATTGTGCATAGAATATTTTATTGGCAAAAGATATAAATGCAAATTCATTTGGAATTTTTTTGGTGAAGTTATAAGCAATCTGTAAAATATAGTTGTCAAATTGGCTCGATAATTTCATTTTTTTCCCTAAGATTATATAAATGAATAGCTTTAACTTCTGGTGATTGAAATCAAAGAATTATTAATTTAATAACCTTTTAATTACAGATAGGCAAATGAAAAATGTTAGACAGAAAAGGTAAGCATTTTTTAATCCTCTTATTCTATTGACATGTTTTGTTTTTTTTAATAATAAATGAAATATCCTCAATAAACGACAGGGACTTATATGTTTAAATATTTATTCTCATTGAGCCCAGCGATCTTTTCAATTTTGGTTGGAATCTTTCTGCAAAAAATGGCAATTTTTATGACATTGCCATTCATTCCTATATTCTTAGGAAATAATACCAATTTAAATCCCACTGAAATCGGTTTTATAGTGGGCGTGTCCCCGCTTGCGGGAATTTGTGCTTCTTTCATTGGCGGCTACTTATCAGACAAATTAGGCAGAAAAAATATTCTTCTTTTAACCATTATTCTTTCGACATGTGTTTTATTTTCATATTTTTTAATTACGCATATTGAAAATATGCAGTTGAAAATTTTGTCATTCACTCTTTTATCGGTTCTGTCTGGAGTTTCGGCTGGTGTGTTTGAGCCTGTCGCCACCGCCTTTTTAAGTGATCTAGCAACCCCAGAATTAAAAGGCGTAATTTTTCAATTAAGATATTTTAGTTTAAATCTTGGTGCTTCGATTGGACCTATGCTGGGTCTTCTCTTAAACACGAATGGAACCTCCTCAAGTTTTCTTTATGCAGGTTTATTGTATATAATTTATTTCTTAGTTTTTTTTATTTTGATGCAAAAAAATTATTCACAGAATCTGCTTACGAATAATAAAAGAGTGAGTTTTAAACAGTCCTGTTCTATTATCTCTCACGATCGGAAAATGCTTTTTTTAATTTTAACCTGCATTCTTATTATCTTTTGTTATAATCAAATAACAACAACTTTTTCTCAAATCATGCATAATGAAGTTAAAAATGGAGTTGAAAAATATTCTTTTTTCCTCACTGCAAATGGAATATTGGTTCTGCTAATTCAAGGTCCATTATATAAAATTACACGTAAAATTGGTTTAAATAAAAGTTTGTGTCTGGGTTCTTTGCTCCTCACATTTGGCTTTCTCGTTCTGACTTTTGATTTAAATTCGCTTTATATTCTTATACTTTCTATTTTATTGATTACATCAGGAGAAGTGCTTGTTTTCCCTATATCCAATGAATTGATTGATACATTTGCGCCCTCACATATGCGTGGGGCTTATTTTGGTGCTGCCGCATTTAAAAACTTTGGCTTAGTATTTGGGCCCATAGGAGGAGGGTTTATTTTCTTTAATTTTGGTTCACATTATTTATTTATTATTTTAGCAATTATTTCTTTTATAGCACCTTTTGTTTTCTTTTATGGGCAAAGGGAAAAGGTGCTGGAAAAAATTAAGATTTGAAAATTATTTTTAATATTTATAGACTCCCTGTCCTGATTTCCTTCCATAATAACCGGCATCCACATATTTTTTAAGCAAAGGGCAAGGTCTGTATTTACTGTCTCCCAAACCGTCAAATAAAACTTTCATTATGGCGCAGCATGTGTCTAAACCAATAAAATCGGCGAGTGTGAGAGGGCCCATAGGTTGATTTGTGCCAAGTTTCATACCGGCATCAATATCTTCAGCAGAAGCAATTCCTTCCATCAAAACATAAAATGCTTCATTAATCATAGGCATGAGAATGCGGTTGATAATAAACCCAGGATAGTCTTGAGAGCAAACGCTGACTTTATTCATTTTTTCTGCAAGATCTTTTGTAATCTCATACGTTTCGTCAGAAGTGGTATGTCCTCTAATAATTTCTACTAAACTCATTAAAGGAACAGGATTCATAAAATGCATACCAATAAATAATTCAGGCCTTTTTGTTACGGCAGCAAGTCTTGTTACGGAGAGACTGCTCGTATTACTTGCTAAAATAACATGTGAAGGTAATATTTTGTCTAATTCAGAAAAAATATTTTTTTTCAAATCTTCATTTTCATTGACTGCTTCGATGACAAAATCTGTTTGACTCAAATCAGAAAGATGAATTACTTTTTTTATCCTTCCAAGTATAACGGGAGGATGTTCATCTATTTTGCCTTTTTCAAAAAGTTTAGATAAACTTTTTTCAATATTTAAAATTGCTTTTTGCAAGCCATCTTTGTTTACATCGCATAAAAGAACTTGATAACCCGCTTGCGCCGCCACTTGTGCAATTCCGCTGCCCATTTGACCAGCTCCGGTGACACCGATGGTTTTGATTTTTGCTAAACTTGGCATATAGAACTCCTTGTGGGTTGGATCATGGAACATAGGTTCAACATTTTTATGAGGATAAATTAATGTCAATAACATATCAAATGCCTCTACCAGAACCATATCCTTCACTTTCTATTGAAGAAATGAAAGAGCGGATTCAAAAAATCAGAATTAAATTTGGAAAAAAACTTGTCATTCTTGCTCATCATTATCAAAGACCAGAAATTGTCGAATTAAGTGATATTCGTGGTGATTCTTTGCAATTGGCACAGTATGCTGCCAGTCAAAAAGATGCAGATTATATTGTTTTCTGTGGCGTGCATTTTATGGCCGAAGGTTCAGACATTTTAAAAAGAGGTGAGCAAATAATTGTTCTTCCCGATCTGGGAGCTGGCTGTGATATGGCGGACATGGCCGATGCAGATGACGTTGAAGAAGCTTTTGCACAGCTCATAGAAATTGTTGGGCATGACAGTATTATGCCTGTTACTTATATCAACTCCACCGCAGCACTCAAAGCTTTTGTTGCACAAAAAGGTGGGATAATCTGTACAAGTTCAAATGCGCATAAAATTGTGGATTGGGCTCTTAAAGAAAGAAAAATTTTATTTTTCTATCCAGATCAGCATTTAGGTAGAAACACAGCAAAACAATTGGGCATACCACTTGAAAAAATTAAAATTTGGAATCCTAAAAAACCCTATGGTGGCCTTGATAAAACTGAGATTAAAATGACTCAAGTCATGCTTTGGCAAGGCTGTTGTCCTGTGCATATGATGTTTAGTGCAAAACAAATAGCGACTATTCGTGCAAAAGATCCAGAATATAAAATAATTGCGCATCCTGAATGTTCGATGGAAGTTGTAGATCAAGCCGATTTTTCAGGATCTACAGATTTTATTGTGCGAACAATTGCGCAAAGTCCGAAAGGAAGTAAGTGGGCCGTTGGCACAGAACTCAATTTAGTCAATCGGATTGCAAAAGAGAATCCCGACAAATCCGTTGTCAGCATAAATCCTTTTATGTGTTTATGCGGTACGATGAATAGAATTGATCTACCTCATTTGACTTGGGCTCTTGAAGAAATCGAAAAAGGCACACCTAAAAATATCATTGAAGTGCATGAGCCTGTACGTTCATTAGCAAGGCAAGCTCTTATACGCATGCTTGAAATGAGTGTTAAACTTTAAATTAAAATAACGTTACAAATGATACACAATTTTCCTTACTTTGTTTTTAAATTTTTAGCGCAAAAAGTTCAAGTTTATTGACTTCTCCAACAACCCAAAGAATGTCATCGGCAAGTAATATTGTCGATGAATTTGGATTTTTAATTCGTTCATTATTTCTTTCAATACCAACTATTATGCAATTAAATTTTTCTCTCACTGCGGAGTCTTTTATAGATAAACCATTAATATATGAACTTCTATTTATGAAAAATCTTTTAAGATCATACTCAGGAATGACTTTAGATGATTGAACAATATTATTTGAATTTTCGAGTTCCGCTTTAAATATATCTATTTCTTGATCGGTTGAAAAGCAAAGTAAAGTATCTGATGGATAAATAATATCGTTTATATCCGGTGAAACAATGGTGTGTTCGCCACGTTCTATCGCTACAATTGTTATTCCATATTTTTGTCTTAGATTGAGATCGACAATGCTTTTTCCTATGACAAATGAATTAATAGGGACTTTTATATCGACAAGATGCGCATCCCAAGGAGCAAGTTGTTCATATAATATAGGTTGATGTGGCTTTGTTTTTTCTTCTAGATTATATGAAGAACTAAATTGGCTTTCAATCCAATTGTAATATTTTCCAATCCTATTTCTAAAGAGAATCATAAAAAGAATAGAAGCAATTATTGTCGCCACTAATGTCAAGGGTGAAGGGAAGAATTTCAAACTGAGAAGGCCTATGATAAAAATTGTTAGTGTCCTGCTGACGAAAAGTGATATCACTTCTTTACCGATGATGTTTTTAAGATTTCTTTCGTATTTGATTTTAAAAATATTTAACATTGCCCATATACTGGGTGAGGCAAGAATAAATGCTACCAGCCAAGATATAACTTTTACCACAAGTTCTTTTTGTATGTAATTACTAATTATGGGTGATATTTTTTCTGAAATTAATAAGAAAACTGCGATAACAACGAATAAATTTAATATCCACTGCAGTAATTTCTTATTTAAATCTTTTTGTTTGTCTTCGACAACTGTGATTCTTTGAAACCAACTGGTATAATGAGTGAGTTTATTTTTAATACTTATCGGCATTTTTTGTTCTAAAGAGTTTGCAATTTTTGCAGAGTAGCGAATTAAATAGGGAGTTGTGAATGTTGTAATCAAAGATGCTGTCACTATAATTGGATAGATACTTTCGTTAATCACTTTAAAACTGAGGCCAAGAGAAGCAATAATAAATGAAAACTCGCCTATTTGTGCCATACTAAAACCAGTTTTAACGGAATTTGTTAAAGTTTGACCAGTGACAATTGCACCAAAGGTAACTGAAAATAATTTGCCAAAAACAATAGCGGCTGTAATGATTAAGATAGATGAAATATTATTGAGAATAGCGTGGGGATCAAGCAACATTCCTACAGAAACAAAAAAGACAGCACCAAAAATATCTTTCAATGGTTGTAATAAGTTTTCAATTTGATGGGACTCAGGAGTTTCAGAAATAATTGATCCCATAATAAATGCGCCAAGAGCAACCGAATAATTAAAATAAGATGCCAAAGCAACTAAACAAAGGCACAAGCCGATAGAGACGACAATAAGCATTTCATTGTTATTTTGTTGACTTACTTTTTTGACAAAGCGAGGGACAATAAAAATACCGACTAAAAACCAGATGCTCACGACGAGGGCTAATTTTCCTCCAGCAATGAGGAGATCGAAAGCACCTACGCTCGAAGTTAATGATATATTTGTTAAGGCAACAAGCATTAAAATTGCTGCTAAATCCTCTACTATTAATATACCGAAGACCAGATCAACGAATTTTTTATTTTTAAGTCCAAGCTCATCAAGTGCTTTTATAATAATAGTCGTTGAAGAAATAGCTATCATGCATCCTAAGAAAATAGAATCCATATGTGACCAGCCAATGAATTCAGCAATAAATATGCCAATAATGAGCATGAAAATAATTTGAATCAGCGCTGTTCCGCCTGCTGATATTCCTACCTTTGCCAATCTTCTAAAACTAAATTCAAGGCCAAGAGAAAACATAAGAAAAATAACACCAAGTTCTGCCCATGTATTTACGGAAGAAACATCGACAACAGAAAAGATTGGGGGAGAGTAGGGGCCAACTATAATACCTGCGACAATATATCCCAATACGACAGGTTGATTGATCTTTTTAAAAATATAGGTCACAATTGCAGCAACCCCGAGCATTACGGAAAGATCGATTATCAGCTGAGGTATATGGGGCATAACAAATCCTTTTTTTATTATTATAATCTAAAAATTTTAATTTTAATATTTTAATAATAAGTGAAGTGTCATGCTTTTGTTGTGCGGCTATTATAGCATTCGCCAAAGAGAATTTTCATTTTTCTTTTTCTTAAAATCACGATACCATTTGCATAAAGGATATATTATTATGAGTGCAATAATCCACCCGTATGCCACATCGGTAATTGAAGACCATTTCAAGATATCTAGTATTAAAACTCCTAATAAACAAAGAATAAAAAGATGTGCGGCATAGAAAAAGAAGGTCGATTTTCCATAGACATTAGCTACTTCTAAAAACTTAGAGACAATAATAATTTTATTCGAACCAATTTTATCTATAAAATAGATTATCGAGAAGAGTAAGAAAAAAATGCCGAGTGTAAATAATAAATAGGTAAGTGAGGGTGGGTATTTGATCATATAAAAGAAACTCCACCAATTCGAATCATTGAGTGAAACTGGATTCTTTAAATTGAAATACAAATCTCCCCATAGGCGACTGAATATAAAGAGTGCTATAAATACAGCTCCAAGAATAGGGAGCAGTGTGAAGGCCATTTTTTCCTTTTTTATTAAAATTTTGCCAAATAATAATCCTAAAATACCAATACCAAAATATGGGAATACGGAATAAATAAAATATTGGCCATCAGGTACGAACAGAATATTCAATAAGAAATTTATATTTTTTGCATCGAGTTCTCCCAATGAAATAATGAATGGAGGAATAAATATGCTTAACAACATAACAATTACTTGAATAGACCAATGCCGTTTAACGAGAAATGAAATTAAAATCATTAAGGAACCTAGCATAGAGATCACAGCGAAGCGAAAGATAATAGAGGGGTCTTTAAAGGCAAAGCTCCATAAGGGGGCAAATATTAAGTATTCAAATAGTATTAAGATAAAACCTCTTAAGCAAAAATACTTCCACAACTTAACTTCGTCCTGCCATTTTACATTGTTGGCATGTGTTAGAAGGATCATGCTTAAACCCATCATAAAAGCAAAAGATGGTGCGCATATATGAGCGATTAAGCGTGTGAAAAATAAAAAAGAATCCTCATAAAATGGGAAGTTTCTATTCCAGAACTCTCCGCTAAAAATTATATTTTTTCCGATCATTTCTTTTGCATGATCAATAGCCATAATTATTAAAACAACACCTCGGGCTTTATCTAGAGCTTGAATTCTCATAAATATCCTTTCTGTATTTTTTTTCATGTTCTATTCTATGGGTATATAAAACATGACGCCCATTGTTTCAATCAATAATTTTCTGTTTAAGAAGTGTTTGCAAAGAAACTTCTTGAAGGTATGTTTGCTTGAGTGTAATGACATATGTTTAGAAAGTTATTTTTGGGAGTTTACTTGTCAGGCGAAAATATTCAAAAAAACACAAATAATCAGCAACCCTCAGGGCAAATAAAAGAGATGGGACTTGAGGAGATCATACAGTTGGCAAACAAAATTGGCCTCGAATACGTTGAAAAAAGAAAAGAAGCAGAACGGTATGAGCTTTTGCGAACCTCAATTCGGGCTCAAATAATGAATCGGATTGAATTATCACAAGAAAAAATGCCAGAGTCTCGTCTCAAACGTTTGGCTGAAGCTGATCCAGAGTATACAGACTTGCTCGAAAAAATCGCAAACTCAAGAGCTGAAACTGAGAAATTAAGAATCCGCTATGAAAGCTATAAGAGTCTTTTTGATGCTCGCAGAACTATGATAAGCTACAAGAAAATTGAATTGAAGACTTTATAGGTGAATTGCAAATGGATAAATATATAGAACAGCATAAAAAAAGATTATCATATATGCCGTGGCTTTATTATTCGTTAAAACCAAAACAATTACAGTGGGCTCAGACCTGGCAAAAAGAAGTCCAGAAAAAATTATCGGAACTGGAAACGGTTAAAATTGGTAAAGATTGTTTTATCTCTCCAGATTCTCATATTTTTGCAGAACCAGGGAGGGATATTATAATAGGAAATCGTGTTACGATAGCTGCAAATGTTGTGTTGCATGGGCCTATTACGATAGGTGATGGTGTGAGCCTAAACTCTGGGGTGCTTATCGATGGCGGTGCTAAAGGGGTTTTTATTGGAAAAAACACACGAATAGCAAGTGGAGTTTATATTTATGCTTTTAATCATGCGACCTCGCCAAATCGTTTGATTAAGGATCAGCCCGTGATCTCCAAAGGAATTCATATAGGAGAAGACGTTTGGCTGTCTTCAAATGTAGGAATTACTGATGGCAATAATATTGGCAGTTACAGTGTGGTTGGAATGGGGGCCATTGTGACCCACGATGTGCCTGAATGGGCGATTGTGGCAGGCGTGCCAGCAAAAGTCATTGGAGATCGCAGAATGTCAAAAGATGTTTTCAAAGCCAATGATAAAAGCTCCCCAAACTCCGATTAAAATATGGGAAAAACTCACTCCTATGATTGAATTCTGCTTAGCATAAAGCCATCCCCAAAAAATACCAGGAATAAAAACAGATAAAGCAAAGCCTGGGCTTATATGAGAATGTCCGCCTGCAAATAAAACATTAGATAATAAAATTGCCATCCAAGTTGTTTTGGTTTTTGAACCAGATAGAAATTTTTGTAAGGCAGATTGAATACCACTGCGGACAATTAATTCCTGAATGGGTACAAAAATAATATAACCAAATAAGGCAGCAAAATAAACTTTCATATTAACATCAGCACTGGTTTTAAAAATTGCCATAGGATCGAATAAAGCTAGATTATGAAATTTATCGATGAAAGTTATTATACAGAACTTTATTAAGAGAATAGTAAGTAAAAAAGGAGTTGTATATAAAAATGATTCGAGCAACACTCTCTTCCAATTTTGAAAAGTTAAACCAAATGTTTTTAATGGATATCCGCTATTAATCATCATTGATATTATAAAGTAACAAAATGACATTAAGACAATAATGGTAACAAGAGTTGAATTTGACATTATGGATTTAAGTTTTTGTAATATCTGTAAACTTATTGCATATAGGGTTGTTATGGCAATTATATTGACTGCAAAACTTCCGATAGCCAAACGTTCTTTAAGAATTTCGACTGTGACTTCGTTTGTATAACGTAGCCTTCTTGATATTTTTTCACCAAAAAATGTTGTTAATTTAGCATATACATCCAGAAAATAGGGATTGTTTTTAACCTTCTCAAGATCGAAGCACAAAATGACAGATGGTTCCATTGTCTTTACACTTGCAGAACGTGGAGCATTTTCAAATAAGATCATTTCTCCGACGATTTCACCTTGAGAAAGTTGAGCAATCGGATAATAACGTGAGCCATTTTTTTTTATAATCTCAACTTTTCCTTCAATAATTATAAAAAATCTATGGTCTACTTCACCTTCATTAACAAGAGTTTCTCCTGTTTTTAAACGAAGCTCTGTTGATATTTCTTTTAATTTTTCGAGTTGGCTTTCACTTAAATCGTTTAAAAGGGGAATATTTTTGTAAGATTCAAGCATTGCTGTATTCTTTCTCTAAGAAAAGACAGTTGTGATTCTATTAAAATTTAAGATTTTTGATAATCCAATTAGCACCTAACCTCCCATGCTATCTTTCTTAGCAATATAAATAAATATCGTCTGATTTTAGTATAATTTTATATTTCTTTTTGTTCATGAGAGTGATATCAGAAAAGCGTTTATACGTGCAAATAAGTATCGTTATAAGCGTTTTTTAGATCAGTCTTAACAATACTTTTTAAGTGTCAAAATACTGCTTTTTAATGAGGTGAAGCATGAGTCATTATTCCGCCACGTTATCGCAACCAGTAAAAGATTTGGTTAAAGTGCGCAGAGCTCTTTTGTCCGTCTCTGATAAAAATGGGCTGAAAGAACTTTGTGTTTTTTTAAATAAAATAGGCTGCCAACTTGTAGCTACGTCTTCAACATATAAAGCAATAATCGACTTCGGATTGCCATGTTTGACCGTCGATTCAATCACAAAGTTTCCAGAAATATTGGGTGGTAGAGTAAAAACTCTCCACCCAAAAATTTTTGGTGGGATTCTCGCTCGTGAATACCTTGAAAGTGATCTTGCGGATATGAAAGAACATGAAATTGAAATATTTGATTTGGTTGTTTGCAATCTTTATCCCTTTCAAGAGGTGTTAAATAAGGGGGTTGAGTCAGAGGAACTTGTTGAAAATATTGATATAGGTGGCGTTAGCTTGTTACGCGCTGCTGCGAAGAATCATGCATCCATTTCTATTTTAACGGATGTCAAAGACTATAAATCCCTAGTTGAAAATATTGTTGAAAATAATGGGTCAGTTTCCTTAGCACTGCGAAGACAATTAGCAATAAAAGCCTTACGTGAAACCGCTTCTTATGATGAATTGATAGCGGCATCGCTTGAAAGTAGTTTTAAAGTAGAAAATTGTCTCACTCATAAAATAGGCCCAGTCAGAGCAGAAAATGTGAAAGCCATAGATTCATTGCCAGAGAATATTTGCTTATCGTTAAACAAAATTCAATCATTGCGCTATGGAGAAAATCCACATCAACAGGCTGCATTTTATCGTTTATCAGATATGCAAGCGCATGATGTTTGCTCGCTTGTGAATATGAAGTGTTTTCATGGAAAAGAGTTAAGCTATAATAATATGCTAGATATAGAGCATATTATTCGCTTAGCGAGTGATTTAAAAGACAAGTGTGCAGCGATTATTTTGAAACACAACACGCCTTGTGGCGTTGGAATTTCAGATATTTCTATTTCCGATGCTTATAGTTTGGCGTTTGAATCAGACCCCGTCAGTCCATTTGGCGGTATTGTTTGCTTAACGAAAAAAGTAACTGTTGAACTAGCCAAAAAACTTTATGAGACATTTTTAGAAGTGGTTATTGCTCCAGAGTTTGACAATGAAGCATTGCAATTGCTGCAAAAGAAAAAAAATCTGCGCTTAGCAACATATGATTCCTTGTTACCTTTATCAAATAAAACTATTTTTACCCATGTTCAAGGTGGCTTTTTGGCTCAATCTGCAAATGATATCGTGATAGATAAAAGCAAAGTGACATATCCAACTTTGTTGAAGCCAAACGAAGAAATATTTGCAGCCTTAGAGTTTGGAATGACTGTAGTCAAACATGTGCGATCGAATGCTATCGTTTTAGCAAATGCAAAACAAACTTTATCTATTGCGGGAGGCTTCACAAATCGAGTGGATGCTGTGCACAATTGCTTAAATAAGAACAGATTGTCACTCGACAATGCAATATTAGCAAGTGATGCCTTCTTTCCTTTTGCAGATAGTATAGATATTATTCATAAATATGGGATAAAACACATTGTCCAGCCTGGTGGCAGCGTACAGGATGCGGAAGTGATAAAAGCATGTGATAAATATGGAATTTCCATGTTATTTACAGGTTCAAGACACTTTAAACACTAATTTTATTTTCTAATGAATGAAAACTTTTATAAAGTCTTGACCTTTCTTGAAGATATTTTCTTGCGATTGACACGAGTGCACTGAGTTTAATATACATATATTGAGAGCAAATGAGTTTATTGCCAAAAAGATATTTTCACATTCACTCTCATTCAATATTTGTTTTTTTAAGTTTTTTTGTAATATTTTAATAAGATTTTTTTTATGCTGAGCGAAAAAATCTTCATAATTGCGAAAAGTAGTTAAGTTAATATTGCCCTGGAGGAGTTGAGCGTAATAAATTTGGAAAACTTTTCGTTCTTCCCATAATTCTTCCAGCGTCCATTGCATAAATTCAGATAAAATATTTGCTAAATTCTCTTGGTTCTGAATGTGAAGTGCGGTTTTACTAAAAGTACAAGAAAGACCTTTTTCCAATATAGTTGAGAGAAGATTGGCTTTACTCTTAAAATATTTGAAAATGAGTCCTTCAGAGCATTTTGCATTTATTGCAATTTCCTTTGTTGTTGACAGTTCATATCCCTTTTGTGCAAATAAATCGATTGCAACACTAAGAATTGTTATCATTCTCGCATTTTTTCTATTAAAACGTTCAATTGAGTATTTTGTTTTATATTTGCTTTTCATATGACTGTACTTTCAAAATTGGTTAATTCGAAAATTAATTATAATTTTTGGTTTATTGCGATATTAACCAAGATATATAGAGTCTTTATGATAATTCAAATATTCATAATTGAGAACAGATATTGGATTTCTCCATATTTTATTAATTTTAAGCAGTTGAGTCCTTTAACTGGAAGATATAATAGTGAAAATAAGTACTCTTAGAGTAGAATATTTTAAGCAATTTTGAATATTTGCAAAAAAACTAAAAAAATTAATAGTATTTATATATGAGAAAAGAAGAGCTGAGCTGCAAATGCAGTATAAAAATAAGCTAAGCTTGGTAAAATTTTTCTAAGAAAGAGTTAAGAAAATTTGGAATAAATGTAGTATTCCTATGTTCAGCAGGGAGAGGGGAAAAGTTTGATATGACAAAAAATTTATTTTCTTCAATTAAAAATAATCTCTTTCTTAAAATTCTCTTTTTACGTCCGCATTTTCGTTTCACAATTTTTCTTATAAGTTTATTAGCAAGTATAGCATCAATACTTATTCCATATTATCAGAAAAACTTTATAAATTCTTTGTCGTTGCCTGGGCAAGTTTCACATTCGGATTTGTTTATTTATATGACAATGGTTTTTGTTTGTGGAATCATCGCGCAATCCTTAGCATTTCTTGGGAAATATATCAGCTTTTTTGAGGCAAATTTTGTGCAAAAATGGCTATCAAAAGTAACTTATAATAAAACATTTATTATTAAAAATTTAGATAAAAACAACTTAACAGTTGGGCAGGTTTTGTCAATCTATGCGAGCGATATACAGACTGCATCTACTCTCATTGATGATGTTATGCCAAATATCACTTCATATATTTTGCCAATACTTCTCGCGCCTATTGCTATTATTATGATGACAAATCTCAATCCCGTAAATATTTTTATTTTGCTTATTTCGCTTCTCATAATTAACTTTTTAATGGCAATTAAACAAGGTAAATTCTTCTATCGCAATAAACTGTATGCAGCAATAAGAGTTGGCTATGTTAATGAATGGCTTCAAAATATGCGAGCCATTCGTATGCTCAATTGGATCACGGCTGTAGAAGATAAAATCAAACAAGCCCGTTTTTCTGAAACCAAAAATCGTTTAGCTATGGTGACAAATGGCAGTACTATGAATTCTTTGGGTTATACAGCACCATTTTTTATCAACATCTTTTCTGTCTATATATTGATTAAATTAGAAGGTAATAATATTAATCCAGGGGAAATATTTAGTTTACTCTGGATTTTTGGTGTATTGTTAACCCGTCCGCTTCGTATGCTACCGATGACTCTTGTTACAATCAGTGATTGCTATACATCAATTAAAAGAATTGAAAATTATTGGTCAACTGAAATGGAAGCTGAGATAAGTGAAACTCCCTATCAACTTTCTTTGACCGATGGTTCCTCCATCAAAGTAAAAAATCTGAGATATAGTATAGGAAAAAATATTCTCTTAGAAGGAATAAATATAGACATTAAAAAGAATGAATTTGTTGCTATCATTGGCGAATTGGGAGCTGGGAAGTCTAGCCTTATTTCTGCTTTGATGAACTTAAATAATATTTCATATGACGAATATAATATTGAGAATAAGTCTGTTACTGAAATGAAGTTTGATGAATTAAAAAGTTATTTTACTTACGTGCCTCAAAATTTATTTATTATTAATTCAACTTTAAGAGACAATGTTGCCTTTGAGTACAATTATCCGAAAGACAATGATAGTAAAATTCTTGAAGCTTTAGAACTTTCACAATTTATTTTTGCAAAAGAAAATTTAGAGAAAGGGCTTGATACAGAAATTGGCGAACGAGGGGTTAATTTATCTGGTGGGCAAAAGCAGAGAGTTTCTATTGCCAGAGCATATTACGCGCAAAGTCCCATTGTTATTCTCGATGACTGTTTGAGCGCATTAGATGTTCGTACAGAGAAAAAATTAAACGATGTTTTATTGAATGGAGCTTGGAAGAATAAAACAAAAATATTAGTCACTCACAGATTATCAATCTTACCTCACTGTCATAGAGTTATTTTTATGAAAAATGGGAAGATTGTTGAAGACGGTCCATTTCAGGAAATCATGCAATCTTCTAAGCAAGTCAGAGATTTCGTTATGTCACTCGAAAGCAAGGACTGAGTTTATGCCAAATCAAAATTACATGAATGATGAAGTGCATTTTACAGGGAAATATTCACAATCCATTTATAAAACAATTTTGATGGCTATTAAGCCTTATAAAAAGAAATTGTTAATTTGCTTAACTGTTGGTTTTATAGGGCGTGGTCTTTTGTTAGCAAATGCGAATATCATAGGCAAATGGGCAGATACTCTTTGTCAAAATGCAACTCTTTGTGCTAAAAACGACGGAGTTTTTTCCAGTTTTACGAGCGCTAATTTTCTTTTATTGCTAACATTATTTTCAATTACTGGTTTTTTATTTATTTTGTTTTTTAGAATTTCTGTTGCACGTATGGGAACGCATTCATGCGCAAGGCTTTATGACGAAACAACCCTTAGAGTTTCACGTTTTCCAATTTCTTTTTTTGATAGAAATCCTTTAGGAAGAATTATCACACGCTTTAGCAGTGATTACTCTGCGATTTCAAGAATGTCTGGAGGACCTCTTTCTGAAGTTTTTTCTATAACATTTGATTTAATATTGTTTTTAATATTAACCCTCATAGCGAGTTTATATTTTCTTCCTATCATTATTCTGTCTGGGGCTTTAAACTATTTTGTTTATAAAATAAATAAACACAAAATGCGGCAAGCGCGAAGAGATCTTACTGTCATAAGAGGTCCCGTGATTGCACACTTTGCGGAAACAATTCAAGGGGCAAAAATTGTCCGTATATTTGGGAAAAACAAAAAATTTACAGATCGCTTTACTGCTTTGCTTGATAAATTTTTAGTGCAAAAAAATAAAACAAATATTGTTATTAGTATATTTTCCTTACAAATGGCATTTGTTAACGTTAGCATTTTGTTTGTGACGGGAGTTTTTGGAATTTGGCTCGTGCAAAATAAAAGTGTCAGTATTGGTTCTTTGGGAGTTGCCTTTACTTTTATTTCATTAACGACAACAACAATTCAAGTTTTTTTCGAGTGGCTTTCTGCTTTGGAAGATGCCCTCACGGGCACAGAAAGAATGAATGATTACTTATGTCGAGAAATTGAAGGCGGTTCCTATTTGCCTTCTTCCACTCAATTTCAAACCGCGCATCGTACATTGAGTTATAAAGATGAATTGAAAATTAAGAAGTCAAAAGTTTTAGATTTTTCCAATTTAAATTTAGAAGTTAAAAATCTTTCTCTGAGATACTTTCCCCAACAAACTTTGGTATTAAATAATATTTCATTTACCGTAAGGGAGAGGGAAAGAATAGGAGTAATTGGTTTGACAGGGAGTGGAAAATCAAGCCTTATTCAAGCTCTTTTTCATTTGTATCCATTTGAAAGTGGAAATATTTATATAAATGGCTATGAGGCTGATCTTGGGCAGTTAAAACAAGGTGCTCGTTATATTCCGTTAGAGTTATTTCGCTCATCTATTTCGTTAATCTCTCAGGAGCCTACCCTATTTCTAGGTAGTTTTCGTGAAAATATAACAATAAATAAATCTATTAGCGATGAAATGATCATTAAGACAGCTCGAATAGTAGGTTTAGGAAAATATTTTGATGAAAATAAAAATGCGCTTGATATGGAAATATTAGAAAATGGTTCGAATCTTTCATCTGGAGAAAAGCAATTGGTTTGTATGGCGCGATGTCTCTTGAAAAACTCACCCATAGTTTTGATGGATGAGGCTACAAGCTCAATTGACCCGTTTTCAGAAGAACTGCTTGTGAATGCTTGTAAGACGTATTTAAAGAATCGAACACAAATAATTGTCGCCCATAGGCTTTCGACTATAGAAGATTGTGATCGTATTCTATGGCTTGATTCTGGTAGACTAATAATGGATGCTTCTCCACAAACAGTTCTTAATGCTTTTAAGCAATTTAAGGAAACTCAGTATCATTGAGGAGTGAAAATGAGTGTTGAAAAATGGATTATTGGTACAGGATTTTCTCGAGGTATAGGCTACGAATTAGCAAAAATTTTGAAAGATAACAATTACAAAATAGTGCATATGGGTAGAAAAAGAAGTGAGTTTGAAGACGTTTTTGTTTGGTGGGATCTTCTCAATCCAATATCAGACAGTCCATTTCCTGAACTGTCAAAAAGTATCTATGGGAAAGCCATTGTCGGATTTATTCATTGCGCAGGGGTTATGCCTATTTTACAGGTGAGCGAAACAAATCGTATGGAAAAGCATTTGTTTTGGCAGTCCCAAGCTGAAGCCATGCGCATAAATTATTTTTCGTGTGCAGAGATAATCGAAGATATTCTTCCGTTTATTATGTCACATACAGATAATGGTTCACAAAATCCACCCTTTGTTGCGCATCTTTCTTCACTGTCTGCTGTGGATCCTTTCCCCAATTTAGAACTTTATGGAGCAACGAAATCGGCCTGCTTATTATATTTTAAGTGGTTGTCTTATCGATTCGCTTTCGATGAGCTCAACTGTTTGTCTATCCATCCAGGGACAGTTCATACAGATATGGTGTCAAATGTGATCTCCAATGAATCATCGGATTTAGAGGTTGTCAAAAAATATAAAGAACTTATAAATAATAACGAAATGTTAACTCCACAAGCAGCAGCTGAAAATATTTATAAATTTTTATTTATTGACATTAAAGCCCGCGAAAGTGCACATGGCAAATTGTACCTATCTGATAAAGCGACAGTATATAAATAAAAATTTAAACTAAATATACAATATAAATACTTTTTAAAAAAATACAATTTAATGCCAAAATCCCAACTTAGGCGGAGCAATGCATTATTTTAAAAGTATTTCTCTTATAATTTTTGTGTTCTTGGTCCTTACATCTTGTAGTAGTTTCAATCCATTTAATTCAACGATTGATACAACTTCTGATGGCTCATATGTTATTGAATCGAGTATGACAGACAGTGAGTTATTAACATATGGACAAAAAGTCATATATCGATATAAATCAGTTCCCAATATGATCGCAGTGAAATCTGTAGATATTGGAAAAAGAAACTTGCAAAATATATATGCTCGAAATATTTATACGATTCCAGATAAAAATAAAAAAAATCGGAGTGATATTTTAAAATCTGCAACAGTAACAAGAAATAGTGATAATTGTTTAGAAGCTTATTGTGAAGCTAGGTTCGATGAAACATATAATTATTTACAGAGCAATAATATCACACTAAACCTTATCGATGTTGCTATTGTCGATTCAGGAGTTGTTCCTGCCACTCTCTCTATTAAAAATGCACTTGCGTCGAGCACAAATATCTCTGGAGATTCAAATATAAATAACTGGGCTTCACATGCAACATTTATTGCTTCAGTTTTAGCAGGAAGTGTTTCAGCTTATAGTATCGATAATATTTATGCCAAAAATGCTAAAATACACTCAGTTAAAATTTCTTTCTCAAGTGATAATGAAAATATTGATAAAAGAAGATTTGGCTCTTTACAAATATCAGTTGCTTTGGATGAGGCAATATCTTTAGGAGCAAAAATTGTTAATTTAAGTTTTGCATATTCACAAAAACCAGATGACAATGTTGTAATGGCTGAAAAAATTGTAATGGCAAATGCAGTAAAGAATGGTGTTATATTCGTTTGTGCAGCTGGAAATGATGGGAAAAATATCGACAATGATCCCGTCTATCCTGCCAGCTATGATTTAAATAATATTATTGTTGTTGGATCACATGACAGTGATTTGAGTCGCGCAGACACTTCAAATTATGGTAAATCTGTTGATTTATCTGCTCAAGGGGCACTTATGCGCTTAAATAATAAAAATGGAGAGCTTGCGTTTGTGGGCGGAACTAGTTTTGCAGCGCCACTCGTCGTATCAGCATTATCCATATATTATGGAATGAATTCTCAAACAGATGTGAATACAACGTTACAAAAGATATTCTCATCCGCAAATATAAATTACAATCCATCCGATTCTCTGCAAAATTCTCGCTATGGCCGTTTGGATGTAAAAAAATTATTGGAATCAGTTTATATAGATTAAGATTAAATTATTAATTTAGATCTCAATCCTACTTTAGGGCGTAAAAAAGTGTTAAGGAGAATAGAGTTATGATACTTTTTCCGTTTAATGAATATTGGTGGTTTTATTTATGTTTTTCAGGATTTATACTCGCATTGCTCGCACTCGATTTAGGTGTGTTTCATAAAAAAACCCATGAAGTCAGTTTCAAAGAAGCATCCATATGGACGACCGTTTGGATTAGCTTAGCGCTTATATTTAACATCCTTTTTTATTTTTATGCTTTGCATCAATTTTCAACGAATGAAATTTATACATCGATTGTTGGTTTTGATGCAAAAATTCAAGCAAAAACCACTGCCCTTGAATTTTTAACGGGCCTGATTGTAGAGAAGTCACTGGCCATAGATAATATCTTTGTCTTTGCCGTCGTATTTTCCTATTTTGGAATTCCAAAAAAGTATCAACATCAAATCCTCTTTTGGGGTGTTATAGGGGCTCTCGTATTTCGGGCAATTTTTATCGCCATGGGCTCAATTTTAATGCAATACCATTGGGTAGTTATATTTTTCGGAGCGCTTCTTATTTTGACTGGTATTAAAATGTTTTTTGCAGGAACTCAAGCCCAAAACTTAGAAAATAATTTTATTATTAAGCAACTGAAAAAGGTTTTTAGAGTTCATCCACAAATAGAAGGGCAGAAATTCTTTCTACGTAAAAATGGTCAGATCTATGTGACTCCTCTTTTCTTAGCTCTTATATTTTTAGAACTGAGTGACATTATTTTTGCAGTGGACTCTGTCCCAGCTATTTTTGCCATAACGAAAGAACCTATGATTGTATTTACTTCTAATATTTTTGCAATTTTAGGGCTCCGCTCAATGTATTTCATGCTTTCAGGTGTGATGGATAGATTCTCATTTATTAAATACGGGCTTGCATCAGTTCTTATATTCGTGGGATTAAAAATGGTTTGGTTGAATGAAGCTTTTGGCGGTAAATTCCCAATTGTTTGGTCCCTTTTAATTATAGGCGTTTTAATTGGGTCGTCTATTCTATTATCAATAGTCATTGATAATAGAAAAAAGAGAAGAAAATAAATATTATTTTTTATTTTTATAGTGTTCGGCAGTATTTAAATTATAATTCCAGCAAAAATAGGCACTGTGTTTGTCTTGTTCGTGATTATATTTTTCTAATGGTGTATAATTACGAGTGTCTTTTCCTTCTAATTCATAATATTTATTCTCACATTCTTTTGCATTTTTCAAATGCTGATGAACCCAATACTGATTATCATTATTATTTTTGTCCTTATCGGATCCATAACCTGCAAAAATAGGCGAAATAGAAAATGTACTTAATACTACAAATAATCCTTTAAACTTCATATTTAAACTCCTTTTCATATGCTTTAATTATAAAAGCAAACTCTCTATAGATATAAAAATGGAAAAAGGAAACTTTATAAATAGTCTATTTTTATTAAAACCAATTGTTTATAAGGGTGTTTTAAAAAATTTTGTAAGATCGCATTAAAAATTATTTGAACTTTGTATGCGATAAATAGCATTTCATAATTAATTTATAATTCTTAGTAATAACTTACAATTAAATTCTAGTTAAAATTTTTGATTAAATGGAGTATTTGTAAAAAAGTTTAAAAAAACAAAAAATATACACATCAATTTAATGGTAAAATAAACTCTTATGAGATTATAGGTTGTGCATTGCAATTCAAACAAAATATTGTGCAAATGAATTTTGTCGATGTTTTAAGAAGATATGGTTATAAAAACTCATGCTTCTTATCTTCTGAGGTGCGTTGTAGCGACCAAGAACGTAAAGTCTTCGATGGTTTTATTGAAAAGTAGCCAAAGTCTTTTTCTGATATTAAAAAAATATTCCCTGAAAAATTTACAAGGATATGATTATGAAAAAAGTCTTAAACGATGAGCAAACAAAATATTACGCAAAAAGAATTACACATTTTTTAAAAGGCTTTCGCAATCGCTCACAGTATACGACTCAAAATATTGCAGATATTTTAGAAATGTCCCTTTCAAACTATCGAAAGCTAGAAATAGAAGGGTATCCTGAAGACTGTAAATTCATTAATGCTATAGAAACCTTGTGTGCTTTTGGCAGTCTAGATAATATGACTTTGCATGAATTCGCTTACTATTTAGACAATCCCAATAAGTTTTTATATACTGAAATTAAAAATAATCTTTCGCCCAACGTAAGAAATTTATATGGTTGGGAAAAAATATTATTAGAAAATTTACATGCCTTGGATTTAGACACGCGTACAGAGTATATGCAGGAGTTTATGTCTGACAAAAACGATTCATCTCATTTTGTGAGAATCGTTAAAATCTCTTTATTATTACACAGCATAATAATAGAAAAAGTTGGGAAAGATAATTTAAAATTATTTGATGCACTGTTAGAATTTGTTTTTACAAAGTCCAAAAATAAAAATCAACACAGAATTGAGTCAGCTATTAAATTGCTTTCTAAGTTCTTTAAATACAATGAACAACATTGAAATTTAAATCTTAGACCCAAAGGGTGAGAACGAGGGCAAGTTTTATTAAACTAAACAAGCTTCACCAAATGATAATCTTTTTTGCCTTTACGTAAAACAATTGCATTTTGTTCTGTTTGAAAATCATTGTCTTTAATTTTATATGTAAAATCTGTTAACTTATCGCCGTTAAAATACAGCCCATTGCCTTGCACAAGTTTACGCGCTTCGCCGCGACTGGTGGATAATTTGCATTTTACCAGTAAGGCTAAAATGTCGATTCCTGATTCAATTTCAGACTTTTCCACTTCTGTTGTGGGTGCATTGGAAAGATCACCGCTTTTTCCTGTGAAAAGTGCTTTAGAAGTTTCTAATGCCTTAATAGCTTCGCTTTCACCGTGCACAAGTTGCGTGATTTCAAAAGCCATGCGTTCTTTCACTTCGTTGATATTTGGATTTTCAAATATTTTATCGATCTGATCTTTTTCAAGTAAGGTGAAGACATTGAACATTTTTAAAATATCGGCATCATGCACATTGCGGAAGAACTGAAAGAAGTCATAAGGCGAGGTCATTTTGGCATCGAGCCAAACTGCGTTACCCGCTGTTTTGCCGAATTTTTTGCCATCGCTGCCTACAAGAAGAGGAGTGGTCACAGCAAAAGCTTTTCCACTGGCAACGCGGCGAATGAGATCGGCTCCACCCAGCACGTTTGACCACTGATCGTCACCACCAAATTGGATAGCGCAGTTGTAATTTTGATATAAATGAAGAAAGTCATATGATTGCAGCAATTGGTAGCCGAGTTCCATAAAGGTTAAGCCACCTTCTTGAAAGCGGGAGCGATTGACTTCAGCAGAGAGCAGGCGCGCAACGGTGAAGTGACAACCGACATTGCGGGCAAAATCAATCCAGCTCATAGGCCCGATCCAGTCATTGTTATTGACAAAAATAGGGGCATTGGGTGCATTGAGATCGAAGTAGCGTTTTGCTAAATTTTTAAAGTTTTCAATATATTCTAAGATTTGTTCTTTTGAATTCATTGGCCGCATATCGGTTCTCCCAGTGGGATCGCCAATCAAGCCTGTGGCTCCTCCAAAAAGTACGATAGGTTGCAATCCAGCATTTTGCGCTCTTCTTAATAGCATAAGAGCGGCTAAATTTCCCACATGCAGGCTTGCGGCAGTGGGATCGAACCCACAATAGGCTGCATGGATTAAACCTTTTTCATTTTTGTTTCCTTTGGCAAGCAATTGTTCTAATTCTTCTTCGTGACTTATTTGTGCTATGAGGCCTCGCGCGCGAAGCTTTGAAATAAGAGAACCTTTTGCTGTCATGATATCTTTTCCTTTCTATATGGAAAGCATCTCTCTTTTGGAGTTCAAAATGTCCTTTAAACTAAAGAATATTATTTTTGTCCAGTGTTGTTTGTCCAATTTATTTTTTCAAGAATCAAGTTTTGCTGATACCCCTAAGCCTTCTTATTCATTAATGTCCCCTTCTTCTACTTTGGCAGCTTTAAGTGGTGCAGGCGCTGCTGCACCAGGGGATGCCTCTATGGTAGATGCCAATCCAGCCATTCTGCCAGCATTAAAAAAAGAATATTATTTATTTGGTGGCACAGCGTGGCAACAACGGGCCGATATGGTTGAATTTGGAATATTTGATTCTTATTTAACCCCTGTCGCTACGGTTTTAAGAGCTCGAGAAACTCTTTCAAGTGATGACATTGAGCGCGATAGAAGATTTACTTTAGGACTTGCTTATCAAATTCCTGAAATTAAAAATTTAAGTATTGGTCTGTCTTTTGAATATCAGCAACTGATATTGACTGAGAAATGGAAATGGCAAGCAGAAAATTATAGAATGGGTGCAGGTTTATTTTATCAAATTGACCTTGCAAGCGGACGTCCTATATTTTTGGGCTTAAGTAGCCTTGGTATGTTTGATAAATATAACCCAACAACCTTTGATGCAGGGATATCTACTGTAGTATTAGATGGTTATTACACATTAAGTGCCGATGCTTTGTTCGATTCACAATCGGGATTTTTATCGGCAGTGGGTGGCTTTAATGTTGCAGTTCATAGATTCTTTGATATTAAAGGAAGTGTTGGTTATAATCCAAATGAATCAAGATTTTTTTGGGGAACAGGAATTTTTTTTAATGGTCCAGTGCTTCGTCTCTATTATACACTTGTCAAGACTGATTCCGATGATACAACACTCAGGCAAACAGCGGGCGCACAGATCGCTCTCTCTCTTTAAATTTTAGTTCTCGTTGGATCCATTTGGAGGAAAAATGGCAATTACGGATGGTCCGAATTCACTTTTTATTTCATCGCAGTCAAAATCTTCATCAAGAGTAGGAAATGACATTTTAGCTTACTGCAATCGTTGCAAGATGAATTTAACTCATACTATTGTAACTTGTGGCGCAAATAATAAGCCTGAAAAGGTATTGTGCAATACATGTAAGTCAGAAAAACTATATCGCTCACCAAAATCTGAGGCTGAATTAGCTAAAGGAGGAACTCGGGAAATGGAACGTGATGAAGAACAAGATCTTGATTTAGATGCAGGGGCTAAACGCCTAACAGGGGATGATCCTGGGGTAAAGAAAAAAAGTAAGGCAAAAGCAAAATCGAGAAAGAAAGATGACTCCGAATCGAGAACCAGTACAAAGTCAGTTGCTCAGCTGCCTTTAAGTATGCAAGCTGGAACTTCAGAAGATATTGCTCAATATGAAGCGCGCTTAAGTGCACAAAAAAATAATGTTTCACACGCTAAAGAGTATAAAGCTTCTGTACGATTCAAACCAGGTGAAATACTCAATCATAAATCTTTTGGTATTGGCTTTGTGGTTGCAGAAAGCGGGCTCAATAAAATTGAAGTTCTATTTTCTAAAGGAAGAAAACTCTTAGCTACGGGCTTGGGGCAATAATTTCTTAATATTTTTTCCTTGGAAATCAGAATCTTAAGAGTTCTTTTGAGACTGCAAAATGCTTCGCGTGGAGGCTATTTGGAGTGGAACATACTGATCTCTTTAAGATGTTTGGCTTAAGTGAACCAACCCCATTTAGCACGGATCTTTCTATTCATGTGGGTGAAGCCCATAATGAAATTCGTCTGATTATAAAGCACCATTTGCAGAAGCTTGGTTTTTCCAATGTCAAAACAGATAGGGATGGTCACGCCTCTTTAGCGGAATTACGCGTAAAACCTGTTCATATTGCCATTGAAGGCGATGATCTTGAGTTTGTCAATGGTTACGATATGCTCAAAGAATTGAGTGAAGATCACAATTGTTATCGACCTGCTTTTGTCCTTATTTCCAAGGCCTTAAATAAAGGTGAATTGATGTATGCGCTTGAAGTGGGTATGGATGATCTGCTTGTGCGTCCCATTTCACAAGGCGATCTCATGCCAAAAATCCGCAGCGCTTATAACGCTTTTATCAATCCCAAAAATCCAGAACGAATTTATGAATTTGCAAAATCTAAAATGCGCGACAAAGAATATGACGAAGCCTTAAAAGTCTATCAAGAATTGTTCAAAGTTTCACACAAAGCCGCCCGCCCTCCAGTAGGTATGGCACGGATTCTCTTAATAAAAAAACAATTAGAAGAGGCTTTAAAGTTTGCCTCCCTCGGCATTGAACGAAACGAAAACTATGTTCATGCCTATGTTGTCCGCGCTGAAATTTACGCAAGTATGAATGAAAATGAAAAATCTCTAGAAGATTTAAAAAAAGCTGTGGCTGTCAGCCCGCTCAATATCGTGCGTTATGAAAGCTGCACTGAAATGCTCTTGAAACAGAATAAAATTGAAGAATGTATTCAAATTTTAAGCATAGCAACCGGCGCAGGCTTAAAACATCCTTATATTATTGAACGGTTGGGGTTTTGTTATTTTTCAAAAAAAGACTATGTCAATGCGTTAAAACTTTTGAAAGAAGCTGTGCACCTTGATCCTGAGAATGTGAGTTATGCAAATTCTTTGGCTATTTGTTACCGCGATTCCAAGGATTATGAAAAAGGGGTGCAAACTTATAATCAAATTTTAAAGAAACATCCCGATAATCATCTTGTGCTTTTTAATAAGGCAGTGACTTTGATACTGTGGGAAAAAAAGGATGAAGCCATTAAAGTCTTGCGACGCGTTGTGAAAATTGATCCCAAATATACGAAAGCTAAGGATAAATTAACAGAATTAGGCGCAAGTTTTGAAGAATGATTTCAGTTACGGAGATCCCTAATGGAAAAAGAACTTCCCTTTACAAATGCGAAAAGTCCTGAAAATATGCTTGTGCAATTGCTCTTTCATTTTTCAGTTTTAATGGAATATCAATTGATAGATTTACAAGCAAATGTTCGTGCCTTTGTTGAAGCCATGTCCACTGCTATTCAACAAATGGATAATTTAGTTGTGCAAGAAGGACGTTCTGCTCAAGAGATATTCGAAAGTTTATTTAATAAATCGACCCACAACGAAGCTGCTACCTTAAATACCCGTGCAAACTCACGCGCGGACGATATTTTTGCTGAAGCAGCGGCTCAAGCCAATCCCGCTTTATTGCCTCCTGCAATCAGAGATGCGGTGGAAAAAGATGCAGAAGCAAAAGGAATAGATAACAATTCAAGTTCCAATGCTTATGATCACATTTGGTCTGATATTTCTAAACGCATGGAAAGTGTTTGTCGACTCGAAGAGAGACTTCGTCCACAAGTGTATACAATGATTCAATCTCTTAATTTCGAAGATATTCAAACCCAAAGAATAGAACATGCTTTAGGTGCACAAAAGAAAATCAACGAAGGTCTTATGAAGTTTTTAAACAAGGGAATTCAAAATTGTGATTTACAAGAAGTTTTAGAATTTGCTACGAAATTGATAAAAGACACCCGAGCTTCATATACTATGTCGGAAGAAAGACAGGTCTTCGATCAGGTCTTTTATGAAGGGAAAAAAGAAAAGGTTAAGGGGTAAATATTTCTTTTTTATCTTCTTTTAACCAGATTAATAGAATACTTTTTTTAGGTATATCTTTATAATTTTCATCCGAAAAATTTGCAGTTAATTGCACTTCATCTCCAAATTGTGTTCTTTGAATCAATTTATCCTCAGTCAGCCATGCAAAATGAGTTAGAGGCAAAGTAGCAATTTTTTTGTGCAGCGGGGAGAAAAAAACATTAAGTTTTTTAAGCAGTTCTTCGTGCACCTTTACCATTTGAGTATCAAGAGCCCAATTAGTCGGTATACCATAAAGTAATTCTAACAATAATCGATCCTTTATTACATTTTTAAATTTTGTTATTGGAATTTCCCAGCGATCCGTCGTTATAATACTTTCATGAAATGCAGCTTGGAATAGTGGTATTCTATAAATAGAATTGAATTTAGTTTTTTTATATTCGGCAGGAGCATTGATTGATTTAAAGAAAAAACTTGGTCGTTCAGTTGGATACCATGCACCATATTGTTGTTTATTACGGGTTAAGTTCCAATGCGGGCCATTAAAGACAGAAGTGTTGCCATGGGCAAATGCTAAAGAGGGGACAAATAAATAAACAGCTGTTTCTGAACCAAGAACAAGTTTTTTATCATCTGAAATTAATTTCATACGAGCTATGCGATTATTTAAATCTGTTTCTATATTCATTGGATGTATAGGTGAATAATCATCATGTAAAGTGCCCGTGGCATCGACATCTAAGAAATAACTATTTATTCCAGTTTCTACAAATTTATTTAAACGATCCTTTAAGTCTTTATTTGAAGGGTTTTGCAAAGCAAAATATTGAGAACTTGCTTCATAACCACGATTTTGAAAACCTTTTATAGGCTCTCCTGTTTTGTCTATAACAGCAGCAATCGGCCAGGCATTTGGGAAAATTGATAAATAAGTATCTGCAGTCTCTGGGTTTTGAATGTTTTCCCAAGTGTCATAAGGGCCGACAAGAAAGCCAAAATCCTGAGCAGTTTGAATATAATCTTTAGAGATTTTATATTTGTCTTTTTCCCCTTCATCGGTGCCTATCCACATTTTTTCAATACCCAATTTATTTAAAGCATTTAAAAATTTAACAGTTCTCCCAGTGCCCCATACATAAGTGTGCATAGCTCCATAAAGTCTATTAATATTCGGATTGAGTTTTTCTTTATCGGTAAGTGTTATGAATTGAGATTTTTGTATTAATTGTTTTTTAAAGAGCAGGCTTGGATAAATTGGGTTTGTTGTTTTGTTATAATTAATTGTGATTTCATAAGTTGGGAAGTTATCTATTTTTCTAAATTCATGGCTTTGAACTACATACATTCTATTATACTGATTTTTAATATTAAGTGTATTATTTAAGCTTTTTGCAGAAATGTAAGATATAATTTTATTATCTGTTTGGATACCAAAAAGAGGTAGGGTCAACGCGTACGCCATTGGATATTCTGAAGCATCATATTTCTGAATAGAATTTTGCCAAAACAGGCTTTGTACAGGGATAAGCAGGCCTTCACCATCAGGAATGATTAAATTCTTAGAGTTTTTAACTGTGATGGTATTGGGCCACTCTAAAACCTGTTCTTTATTTGTGTCAAATTTAAATATCAGATCGTCGCCTTTAAGAGTAACTGACACAGATAATTGTTTTGCTGGAAAGACCCACTGTGCAGACGTGCTATTAATGGTTAAATCTGCAATCTCTCCAAGATCTTTTTGCAAAGTAGAAGTAAGAGTGTTTTTTTCGTGCAAATTCGTATAAGTCACTTCTAAGTTTTCTGGGTTTATATCTACATCCCAATTTTGCAGATGAAATTGTATTTTTTTATCTTGCGCAAAAAGAAAGGTATGTGATAGAGTAGCTATGATTAAAGGAATAAAATTTTTAATTTTCATACATAATTCCTAAAAGTAATGATAGGTATTGTGAAAAGAATGTGTTAAATAGATAATCATTCTTCATGCAAAACTATATCTTGTTCTTTTTTATGCGCAAGAAAAACTTGTTGAAGATGAGTATGAATAAAATTTAAATATTTACGGAGATACAAAGGGGATGAAAACAAGCTTAAAAATGAGTGATAATCTTTTAAATAATAATCTTTCATTATGGAATAATTGGGCTAAAATAAATTATAAAACTGCATTTTATGATATTGAAGGTTTTAAAACTAAGAAAAATTCCCTAAAAGAAATTGAGTTAAAAGAGCTTGGCTGCGTTCATGGTAAATCGCTATTGCACTTACAATGTCATTTGGGGCAAGATTCAATTTCATGGGCACATTTAGGAGCAAAAGTAACTGGTATCGATCTTTCTTAGATAAATGGGCCCAAACAATAGTGCATTGCTTAAAGCCGGGCGGAATATTTTATATTGTTGAGTTTCATCCTTTTACCAATATGTTTAATGCAGAGTGGACGGACTTGACTGAAGCTTATTTCGAGGGAGATGTGACGATTTGTTCTGAAGTTAATGGAAGCTATGCTGATTTTAACGAAAAGTTTTCTCATTTGGCTTATGAATGGAGTCATTCTCTTAGTGATATAGTCAACTCTTTAAGGAAAGAAGGCCTTATTCTTGAGTTTTTAAATGAATTTACATATTGCAACTATAATTATTTTCCAAACATATTTCCATGCAATAAACCGATTGTTTGAAATCCTCCTCCAGCAGCTATCCAAATATCTAAAAATTGATACTCTTTATTTTCTTCGTATAATTTGTATTCGCTTGTAAATATTTTTTGCAAAGAATTATATTCATTTTCATCTATGTGCGCGAGCCAGCTTTCATTCATATTATTTGTAGAAGCATCATAGATAGAAATTTCTTCAGCAAAAAAATGAGTTTTAAAGCAAATTCCTTTCTCATCTTTTATAAATGAGAAAAAAGAATTATTATCACACAAAGTTAAAAAACGATTTACGAGATTGTCTTTTGCAGTTTCAGTGCGTGTGTGAAAATAGATCGCTTTTAAAAAAAGCACACGAGTTCTCAGAACGGGCAGAGATGCGCAAACCATATTTCCTACATCGGCCATTAACGTCGGAATATTTGCAGAAATTTCCTTGGGCAATTTTTCTTTTACATCAATCAAAATATTTTTATTGGCTTGATGGATAAAAATTGTGCAAGCAATATTTTTGCATTTTTGCGTGATTAAAAATTCGTTTCTAGTTTTCCAACTATGTTCTATCGCATTCGCGATTGCTTTCACAGTCTGTAAATACATAAATTTAGCATCTGCAAATGAGAGTTTATTGCGTTCAATGTTTTCTAAGGTAACTGGTTCTCTTGATCCGCCAACTGGGATAATAATATTTTGTGCAAGTTCAGATTGGGTTTCTTGATGGACAAAGACGAAGTAATCACATTTTTCATTTTCGTCAGCATTTGTCAAATAAACTCCACCTGCGCCATCAGCAAAAAGTGATTTTGTCCGCAAATCATTTTCGGTGAGCCCTTTATGCTTGAGTTCTGTAGCGACCACAAGAGTATTTTCTTGTGCAGAGATAAAACCGAATGAACTGCGCAGAGCGGAGAGATAGCTTGAGCAGGAACTGGCAATATCGAGACAATGGGTTTTTTTATTGAGTTTAAGTCCCTTATGGACAAATGTTGCAGTCGAAGGAGATGGAAAATCCCCTGAAGTAGTTGCCACAAGCAGCGCAGAGACTGAGCTTATATCGATTGAACTAGCACGAATCGCTTGAATAGCTAAATCACTGGCTGCTTCTGAGCTTAGGGCATAGCGTCTTTCAAAGATCCCAGTGTGCTTGAAGACAGTGTCTGCAATATCTGATGGTGTTTTGTTTTTTGTCGTTAAATTTTCAGCCAGCTTAAGATTATCTATCACGAGACTTGGTAGATAAGCAAAGCTTGATTTTATTCTAACACGTTGTATTTTTTTAGATATTCTTTTCAAGTTGATATATTTCCTTAGATAAAATGACAAAAAGAATTCATAATATTAACAAATTTTATTAAAATGTAAATTATTAATTTTTCTAAGTAATTGGTTTAAAATTCTCTTCAATAACTTTATAGCTCTCTTCAGCTAAGAGGGCCTTAGTCAATTCAGGTCGATTATCTATTCTATCTAAGAACTTGACTTCAACTAAAATACTTTTGCAGGAAAATAATTTTAGCAGATGGCTAAAAAAGCGCATATCTCCATACCAAAAAATTTTATCTTTATTTGTGATATTTATATCTTCACCATTGATTTTTAAATAATTTATGCAGAGAGGCAAGATAGGCGATTGTGCAAGGATCGCAGATTGGAAAAGTGGTTTTTTAAAAACTCTTATCTCTTTTCCATCTGTGCTTGTTGCTTCTGGAAAAAAAGTCACATTGAGACCACTTTTAATCACAGAAGAAATGCTGGTAATTTCTTCATTTAGTCTATGGAAATTTTTTCTATTGACAAATAGGCAGCCACCTAGTCTACAAATCCAGCCTAAAAAAGGTGTTTTTTTGATTTCTAAAGAAGTCACGAAACAGCTTTTGATACATTTGTTGATAATTATGATGTCGAGGTATGATAAATGATTACAAACTATTAAATAATGCTCTGTTTCTTTATCATTTTTATTTTTTATATTGACGCGAATATTTAAAAAAAACAAGAACCAATTTGATAAAAATGAAATTATAAATATCAAAAATTTTCTGGATTTTGCAATACTACATCCTGAAAGAGTGAAGTAAACTATAGTTATGCAGAAATATATGCTAATAGTTATTAAAAATAAAAATAATTTAAAAATAATTCTTAAAATACTAAACATATATTTTATAGATTTCTCATGTATCTATTTTTAAAAAGAGGAGTTAGGTCTTTTAAGTAAAGCATGGTAAAAAAATCGATACATTTAAAACTTTTATCCATTGCCGGTTCTCCATAAACTTTTGCTCCTGCCAAAATATATCCTCTTAACAATGGCGGAAGATAATTTTGATAGTGTGTTCGATCAAACTTTTCTTCATCCACTATTTTTTGCAGTCTATAATGTTCTAATGGGGCTACTATTAAGTCTGCAGAATATACATTTTTTTCTTTGAATAAATCGAGTAAGCCGTGTGCAACAGCAAACGAGTTGGTATAGACACTGCTACAGCCAAAAATAATATCCGCCTTAATTTTATGGCTATATAATATAATACCTTTCCATAATAAATCTTTTAGTGTGCTATTTCTATGAATTGGATTTATACATGCGCGCCCTAACTCCAATTTTTTACCATTAATTTTGTGAAAATCAGATAATTCGAACTCAGTTGATGAATAAAACTTGGGTGATTTGTCATTTGTTATAATTCTATATGTACCACATATATCATTAGTGCTATTTGAGCGAATTATGAGATGATCACAAACGGAATCAAACTCATCAATATCAAAATTAATATTGCTTATGATACCATTTTCCTTGTAAAATACCATATATCTTAATTTAAATATGTCAATTAAGTCTTTTTGAGAATTAGCTGTACTTAAAGTGTATTTTTCTGTCTTAATTTCAATATTTAAATATGGGCTATAATTTGATAAATTTTCCTCAAAAAATTCAGAAAATTTATCACTCAATTTCTTTTTATCAAATTCCACTCTATATCTCCATAAATTACTGTTTTTAGGATGAAATTATAAAATTACCTTTTCGGAAAAAAGTTTTATAACACTCTTGTAAAAATATTTTTAAATTAATATTTGCTTTTATTTCTTCCAGATTTTTAACTTTATAGCCAATTTTAAACAAGATTTTCCATTGAGTAAATAGAACTTGATAAGCATCCTTTAATTTTGTTTGTGCGTCCCAAATATGCGTTGCTTCTGATCCTGCGCCATTGACTTCAATAATTTCAAAATCCATGCCATTCATAAGGGATTGTTTTGATTTATATCTTATATCGAGGCGGCCGAAGTAGAAGTGTGGAATCGTTTTAGCAATATCATCGATCGCCTTTTCAAGTTTATCAGTTTTAAGGTTCTGCCCATTTAAAAAAATAGCACCTTGGCAGTGATTGCCGCATTCTGAAAGTGGGATTATTTGATTTTTTTCAGGAGTAAGAAATAATTTTTCCTTAAATCTTTTGAAATAGACTGAGGCAATGATTTGCGCTCGCTTATCATTTAATATTAATTGACCGAGTTTTGTTTTCCCATCTCCGACAACAAACGGAAATTTTTTATCGGTAATTGAAAATATTTTTCCAAACTTTTCATTTGGATATCTATAATAAAAAATTCCAGCTTCATTCTCATATTGGCTTTTTTTTTGCAGAATAATAGAGAAATTTGCCTGATTAACATAATTCATTAGTTCATCAATATTATGTATAACACGAACAGCATAACCACGCTGGCCAATATCTGGTTTGAGAATAAAAGGATAGTTCAGATTTTTTGATTTAAGAATTTTGAGAATAAGGTTTTTGTTAATTGGTCTTTCAGTTTTATAGGCAGGTAAACAATAAAACTCATTTTTTCTTAGGTGCTTTAAAAAATCCCATTTTGATTCACCTATCAAGCCCCCATTTAATATTTCAGGATTTGCATAAAATGGAATAAATATATTTTTATATTTTATAGATAAATAGATATAAATAGGGATTATTGGTATATAAAAAAACCAAGCGGGCCAAAATTCAAAATAAATCCACTTTTTAAAGGAATAGAAAAAATATTTTCTATTCCAATAAGAGTATAAATATTTTATAATCTTAAAAAGACAAATGCTTATTATGAGAATAATAAAACATGCGAATATGTCAATATTAAATATTTTATCTGTAAAATTTATTGAATGCATAATATAAATACCGCTTTATTATTGCAAAAGTTTTTAATATTCATAAATACTTCTTTTAAGAAATTTAATTTATTTTTTATCATCATGTAATGGATCCTAATTATTAGGCACATAATGAATGTGAATTTTGATACTGCACTGAATTCATTATTGCAAGCCCTGATTAAAGTGAGTGATGATTATAATGGTAAAATCATTTTTCTTTTCAATTTCTTGATTTTTAAATATTTTTCTATAAAATTGATTATTTATTCCTGAATAGACCATCTTTTATATTTCTTACTTAAAAGAAAGAAATATAAAAGATTATATAACGTTACAATCTAAAAAGTTTCAGCAATTGATAGTCTTGAGTTGTATAAATATTATTTTTCAAACGATACAGGATATTTCTTTATAATTATGATTTTATTTATGGTTTTATTAATGTTATTTATGGTTTTATTAATGTTATTGTTCATCTTGACTTATATCTAAATTATTTTGTGTTATATCTTTAATTTAATTATTTTTAGTCATATATTCATATTTTTTGGTTATATACAGTTAAAGAATGGAGCCGGTTTTTTACAGTAAATTTTTGAAAATCTCAAGTAAAAATTAAATTATTCCTCTAATATTACATGTTTTTATTTGGTATAACATGGATCTTTGTTGCTCAACAATCTTTTCATTGACTTCCATTTTCTTGATGATAAGGTGCCAACTTGAATGAGAGTTACTATCATTCATAATGATAATATAAAATATATTTTTCACAAATAAAGGATTTATTATGAAAATATTTATAATAATTATATTGTCTGCATTCAATTCTATTTCTTATGCTGAATCTACAGCTAATTTAGAAAAGAATTCAGCAGCTAATTTAGAAGAGAGTTTAACTGCTAATATTAAGGATGGTGTAATATTAAAAGGTTATGATCCTGTGTCGTATTTTAAAGGATCTAAACCAATCAAAGGTAAACCAGAAATAAAAGTCAATATAAATGGTATTACTTATCTTTTTTCAACTAGCGAAAATAAAATAGAATTTTTAAAAAATCCAAAAAAATATACTCCAGAATATGAAGGTTGGTGTGCAACGGCTGTAGCTGATGGATATAAATTTGATATTCACCCTGAAAACTATAAAATTACGAATGATAGATTATTTTTATTTTATAAAGGTTGGAGAGGAAATGCTAAAACAGATTGGCTAAAAGATGAACCAGGTCAGATTAAAAAAGCGGATGAAAATTGGCCGAAAGTAAGGAATGAAAAGGAATAAAGATGAAATTTATTATATTATTATTAAGAGTGGTTCCAGCGATCATATTACTTCAAACTCTTTATTTTAAATTTACAGGATCACCAGAATCTGTTTTTATTTTCTCAACTTTAAAAGTTGAACCATGGGGAAGAATTTTTGCTGGAGTTGTTGAGCTTATAGCTGCCATTATTTTGCTTATTCCTAAAACTCAATTATTTGGTGCTATCATGAGTCTTGGTATTATGGCAGGCGCAATTTTGAGTCATATATTTATTTTAGGAATCATAGTGCAAAATGATTCAGGATTATTATTTACACTGGCAATTATTGTTTCTATTTGTTCAGCCTTACTTATTTACTTAAAAAAAGCGGAGCTCATAAATATTCTTAAATTGCTTAGGAAAAAATGAGATTATTTGAGGTGTTTTATGCTTGAATATCCTAAGCTTAGCTATAAAAGAACTGTTACTTTAAGAGCAAATTACTTTGAAATTGTTACTTGTGAATGGACTGATGAATGTGTAACTTCAATGCATCATCATGAATGGAGTTCATGTTTTATTTATGTTGAGAAAGGAACATTTCAAGATACTATTAATTTAGGATTAAAAACAGAAATAAATATTTTAGAAACAGGTCAATCAACTACGACTCCAATCGGGGCAAAGCATGAGCTCAAATGTTTAAGTAAAACAGGTAAAACGTTGCATATCTATATTCCAAGTTTTGGAAGAACTGAAAATCCTATTTCTTTAGAGCAGAAAATATTTTCTTCTAAGAATTTAGATTTTAAAGAATTAGATATTGATTCAGAATCAATAAAATGGGAAAAACTTTTATCTGCATTAAATCTTATTCGTGATAATTCAATTACGACTCATTCACCATATTTTATGAATCAACTTTTTTCAGGCATATTACCAGAAATGCTTATATCTGCAAATTTGCTGGCGCAAATGAAAACCACTCTTGCAACGTATGAAGCAAGTCCTATTTTAAATTATATTGAAGAAGAACTTATTAGGAATATCTGTAAGTTATTTGCATGGGAAAGTGATCAGCAAAATGGTATTACTGTGCCTGGTGGAAGTGCCGCGAATTTAATGGCAGTGCATTGTGCTAGACACAAGATAGATCCCAATATTAAGAAGATAGGGATAGGAAATAAAAAATTTAAGCTTTTTGTTTCTAAAGAATCGCATTATTCGTTTGAAAAAGCCTGCGTTATACTTGGTATTGGGACAGAGAATTTAGTTAAGATAGATATTGATGAATTTAAGAAAATGAAAGCATCAGCGCTTGAAAATGCCATTCAAATAGTCCTTGCAAATAATGAAATACCATTGTTGATCTGTGCCACTGCAGGAACGACTGTTTATGGCGCATTTGACCAAATCGATGAAATTGCAAAAATTTCTCAGAAATATAAAATCTGGTTGCATGTGGATGCGGCTTGGGGTGCACCTGTTCTCTTTTCGAAAAATACTAGAAAACTTATGGATGGAATTTCTTTAGCAGACTCTATAACATTTGATGCGCATAAATTGCTTGGTGCAAATTTAACAAGTAGTTTCTTTTTAACTCGTCATGTCAATATTTTAAAAGATGCAAATGATGTCGACAATTGTGATTATTTATTTCATCAAAATGCAAATGGTATTGATAAAGGCCAAATGACTTGGCAATGTGGACGGAAAGGTGAGTTTTTAAGTTTTTGGTCTATTTGGAAAAGTGTTGGAACGAGAGGTTTAGGTGATTTTGTAGATAGACTTTATAAAATTCGTAATGAAGTATTGGAGTATATAAAAGAAAAAGACCGTTTGGAATTATTACATTCTCCAGAATATTTAAATCTTTGTGTTAAAATCAATCCTCCAAATAAAAAATATAGTAATTTTAATTGGTCAAAAATTGTAAGAAATAAATTAATCGATAAAAATTTAGCAATGATTAATTATTCTCAGGATGAAAATGGATTTTTTCTGCGATTTATAATTGCGAATCCATTTTTAGAAAGTTATCATATAAAACAAATGCTTGATTGGTGCTTAGAAATCGAATAATGATATCTTCCTTTTTGTGTATAAAGTTCTAAAGTTACAAATAAAAATATAAAAAAATACTTTACATTATGAAAAAATGAAATATATTTTTGATGTCAACTGATCAACATCATATAAAGGAGATTTTTATGAAAAATAATTCACAAAACTTTTTTGATATGTTTAATGCAAATGATGATTTGAAAATAAATGCACTTCTTTCTGCGAATATTAACTTCAATTGCATTCAGTTAGCTGTTAAATATGATCTGTTTACACATTTGGAAGATGGAATAAACGAACTCAATTCTTTAGCTAAGAAAAATGATTTTATACCGAGTAGACTCTACCGCCTTTTAAAATGTCTTGAAAATATTAATTTGATAAAAGAAACAAGTGATAAAAATTTTTATTTAACTCGGATGGGTGAAAGATTTCTTCCTAATAAAAAAGGGAATTATGCTAATTTAACAAACCTTTGGAGTACCGAATTTTACAAAGCTGCAGAAAATATTGATAAAGCTCTTAGATCAGAAAAAAGTGCTTTTGAATGCACGCATAATGAATCTCTTTATTCATACTTTAATAAATATCCTGAGAGAGCGACGACATTTAATCTTGCAATGCGAGATTTGTCTGAAAATCTAAATAAAAATGCTTTGTACGAGATGGATTTAAGCACTGTTAAATCGATTGCAGATGTTGGTGGTGGTTCAGGAGCTTCTATTAGAAATATGATCACTCAGAATGCGCATTTGCACGGAATATTATTCGATCAGAAAAGTGTTATTGACAGCGCTATGAAAGAAATGGAAGACTTTCAATATAAAAATAGGGTAGAGCTTATTTCGGGAGATTTTTTTAAGCCACTGCCTTTCAAAGTAGATTGTATTGTGCTTTCAAATATTATTCACAATTGGAATGATGAAAAAGCAGTGCAAATATTAACAAATTGTCGAAAGGCATTAAATGAAAGTGGTAAAATTTATTTAATTGAGGCAGCTTTAGAAAGTTCAATTGAACCTTTATTGGCAAGGACAATGGATTTTGCAATGCTTCTTTTGACAGAAGGGAAAGAAAGAACTTTTTCTGAGTTTGAAAAACTATTTCACTTAGCAAATCTTAAGTTTGAGAGTGCTAAAAATGTTTTGAATATGACTTGTCTTATTGAAGTTAAAGAAAAGTGATTCTATCACTTTTCTTCTGATTTCCATTTTCCCAAAAAAATTGCATAATACTCATATTCCTTTAGGCTTTGTTCTATTTGCTTTACAGATTTCATTCTCGAATGTAAGACTATCTCCAGTTCTTTTTGGCGATAATTTTTAGAGGAGATAAGAAATGCAGCATTTAGAACAAGATAAAAGAGAAAATATTCAACAAGAATTCTGTTCGAGCGATGCCAAAGAACTGATTAGTGAAGAATATAATGAAGAGTTATACTTAAAAGCAATAGAATTGTATAAAAAACCCTTTTTACAATTGTTGCAAGATGCAGCCCTTGTTCATAAGGAACATTGGCCAGAAGCAGATATTCAACGCAGCGCTTTGCTCTCGATTAAGACAGGATCTTGTCCAGAAGATTGTTCCTATTGCCCACAAAGTGCACGTTATGAAACAGATATTAAAAAGCATCCATTGATGGAAGTTCAAGATATCGTTGAAAAGGCAAAGGTTGCAAAAGAAAATGGTGCAGAGCGCTTTTGCATGGGGGCTGCCTGGAGAAAGCCGCCAAGAGGTGAGCAGTTTGATCGCGTTCTTGAAGCTATTCGTGAAGTCAAAGCGCTTGGGATGGAAGCGTGTGTCACATTAGGATTGCTAAACGATGAGCAAAGTCGAAAATTAAAAGAAGCGGGTTTGGATTATTACAATCATAATGTCGATACATCAAAAGATTATTATTCAAAAATAATTACGACAAGAAAATTTAAAGATCGGGTTGAAACACTCAGAAATTTGAGAAGAAATGATATAAATATCTGTTGTGGTGGTATATTAGGAATGGGAGAAAGTTCTGAGGATAGAATGAAACTCGTCGCTTTTTTAGCAACAATGGACCCGCAGCCAGAAAGTATTCCTATCAATTTCCTAGTTAAATTTGATGGAACTCCCTTAGAGAATCAAGAGGATGTCGATGTTCTTGATTTTGTCAGAACCATTGCTGTGGCTCGTATTCTTATTCCCAAAGCACGATTACGTCTTTCTGCAGGAAGAATGAATTTGAGCAGAGAAGCACAAATTTTATGCTTAGCAGCGGGCGCTAACTCTATTTTCAGCGGTGATATTTTATTAACTTCTCCGCTTCCGGGTTATTCATTCGATAATAAACTTATCGATGATGTCACAAAGCCGCTCAATCTTTTAAATGAAAAAGAATATGTCAACTGAGTATTTAAATAAAATATGGCAGAGTACGAACTCTGCCTTAATAGATCAGCATAATTATAGAAAACCAATTCGCTATTATAAAAACAAAAGTGAACAAAAGATTAATATTGATTTTTCGACAAATGATTACTTAGGTATGCGCTTTGATCCTCGGGTTATAGACGCTGGCTATCAAGCTGCTCAAGATAATGGGGCAGGCTCGGGTTCTTCGAGGATGGTAATAGAAACCGATGCGAATCTTCTTGAATTAGAGAATTATTTTTCTAAATGTCTTAGATTAGAACATTCACTGTATTTTTCTTCCGGATTTATGGCGAATTTAGCATTATTTGATGCTATTTCTCCATATTCTTTTGAGGAAAATATAATATCGCAAGAATTATTTGTTGATCATCGCTGTCATGCCAGTATTTATTTGGGTTTTCGTAATGCTAAAATACCAACGACGATTTTTCGCCATATGGATTTTAAAAATTTAGCGCAAAAATTGAAAAATTCATCTGCAAGCGCAAAAATTATTGTGATAGAATCTCTATTTTCAATGGACGGAGATGTTTTTTCTGCGACAGAATTGGCAGAGATTTGTGCAAAGTACAATGCCTTTATAATTATTGATGAAACTCATTCAATTGGTGTCTTGCCATCAGGGAGTTATTTAGCTGCAAATTATTTTTTAAAGAAATATGTGATTGCTATCGTTGCTGGTTGTGGAAAAGCATTAGGGGTTTCTGGTGGTTTTATTGCAACCGATTATTCTGCATTAAAGCAGAGAGTTATGCAAAAATCTAAAGCTTTAATATATTCAACTGCAGCTACACCATTTGCAGTTGGTGCTTTACTTCAATCACTTAAAATTATATTTAGTGAAGAGGGTCAATTAAAAAGAGATAAATTATATGGAAATATAAATTATTTTAAAAATAGAATATCTTTATTACACAAAAATAAAATATGTCAGAATATATATGAGTTAAATAATCATTGTTCTCATATAATTCCTTTGATTGTAGGTGACAATGCCGTTGTGCTAAAAATGGTTCAATCTTTATTAGAGCGAGGAATTTTAGTCAAAGAAATTCGTCCTCCCTCTGTCCCGCGTGGGACAGCAAGGTTAAGAGTTATATTAAGAAGCGATCATTCAAAAAAAGATATAGATGATTTATTTGAGAATATATTCTAAGTTTTTTAAGGAAGAATTATGTTAACAAAATATCCTGCATTTTATGTTATGGGTGCAAATACTGATATAGGTAAAACTTTATTTTCCGCAGGTCTTTGTTCAGCGGCAGCGCATGAGCATGTTAAAACGCTTTATATAAAACCAATTCAAACTGGTTTTCCAAAAGATTCTGATTCGTCATTCGTAAAAAAATACAATCCATCTGAAATAGTGAATGCAAAAACTCTTTTTTCATTATCGGAACCGGTCTCACCCCATCGTGCATTATCCGGAGACTTATTCTTAGAAAATTTTGAAGAGAAAATTTTAAATATTATAAACGATGAAATTAAACAAAATCAAGCGCATTTTATCTTAATTGAAGGTGCGGGAGGGGTTGCTTCGCCATCCTTATCAGGCAAACTTCAATGTGATTTTTATCGCCCGCTAAGATTGCCTGTTATTTTTATTGCTGATGCAAAATTAGGTGGAATTTCATGCACAATAAGTTCAATTTCATTGCTTGAAAGCCGGGGCTACAATGTTACATGTATTCTTCTTTTTTCAGGGGAACATGAGAATGCGCAATTTCTAAAGAAATATTATAATGAAAAGTACCCTGTTTTTGAGCTAAAAAGTCTACAAAATATTGAGAACAATAGGCAAAGTGAGAAAAATTCACAAGATCTTGAAAATTGGTTCGATATTAATTTAAATGAATTTCTAACTGTATTTAGTTTTCTTTCAAACTATCATTTGAGTAGAATTCAAGTCATTGACGAGTATATAGATATTGCAAATAAGCATATTTGGTGGCCATTTACACAGCATAAAAATATAAAGGGTGCTAAATATATAGAAAGTGCTTTTAATGACAATATACATTTTTTAAAATTACAACAAGAAGGTAATAATAATTTATTATCGCAAATTTCTTATGATGCATCTGCAAGTTGGTGGACGCAGGGTATTGGCCATGGGTCAGTAAAGTTGGCACAAGCAGCAGTGCATGCGGCAGGTCGATATGGACACGTTATGTTTCCTGGAAATGTCCATGAACCCGTAGCTAAACTCACTCATAAATTAATCAATACTGTTGGTAAAGGATGGGCGAATCGGGTTTTCTATTCAGATAATGGTTCGAGTGCGGTTGAAATTGCTTTAAAAATTGCATTTAGAAAATCTATCGGACTGCCTAATGACAATAAAAAAATCGAAGTTTTCGTTATAGGTTTAAAAGATTCATACCATGGCGATACCAATGCCTCCATGAATGCAACAAATCCAAATATATTTAAAAACAATGAACATTGGTATACACCAAAAGGAATTTGGTTAGATTATCCGTGTATATCACTCAAAAATAAAAAATACATTGTGAGCCTTCCGAAGGCAATTTCTGTTGAATCTACTTTTACGATGCCATTCCAATCTCTGGGATCATTTTTCGATGATGAGCGACAAAAAACTCATTTATCTGAAATTTATTCTTCCTATATTCAAACTCAATTAGAAAGTATAGCTGCAGAAAATATTTCAATTGGTGCGCTGCTGATTGAGCCTATTATCCAAGGGGCTGGCGGTATGAAGCTCGTTGATCCTCTCTTTCAAAAACAGCTCGTATCTGCATGTCAAAAAAGAAATATACCTGTCATTATTGATGAGGTATTCACTGGCTTTTGGCGTCTTGGTAAAATAACAGCAGCACAATTATTGAACATAAATCCAGATATAGCGTGCTATGCAAAACTCTTAACGGGCGGTTTACTGCCTATGTCTGTTACTTTAGCGAGTGAAGAGTATTTTTCTTGTTTTTTAGGTGACGACTTGTCTACAGCGCTTTTACACGGACATTCTTATACAGCGACACCCGTTGGTTGTGCTGTGGCATTGGAGGCCATCGATGAAATCCAAGCTTCTTTGCATTACTGTCCTGAAAGAGAAACAATTTGTAATTTATGGAATTATGCCCAAGTAGAAAAAATATCTTGCCTTGAATCAGTAGCCGGAGTTTTTGCTTTTGGCAGTATTTTTGCTGTTGAACTTTTGGATGCAGAAAGCGGATACGCATCGAAACGGGCGAGATCTATCGTCGAAAAATTGCAAGATCTTGATATAGCTATCCGGCCTTTAGGAAATGTAATTTATATTTTAGCTGGCTTTAACTCTTCTAAGAAAAGATTGAATGGTATTTTAAATACTGTTTATGATTTATTAAAAGAAGATTGCTAATTTATAGCAAAAATATCTTTCTCAACTTCTGGAAAATATTCTAAGGGGTAATAATATAAAGCTCCCTCAAAATGTTCTTCCAGATTTTGAAAAGGATAGGAATTGTTGTACGCAAATTTTTTGTATTCAATTGAGTTCAACTCTGAAAATTGGGTGTATTTTTTTAGGAAATTAAGATTATGTATATTGGTTGCCTCACCTATGCAGTGCTGAAATCCTTGTTTTTTAGCCCAATGAGCTCCATGTTTAAAAAGTGCTTTTAATAATCCTTTTTGATGGTGTTCTTCTTTCACAGCGGTCATCCATGTGTGGAGCAAGGTTGCTTTTTTCACCTGTAAAATATGCTCGTGGTTTATGTAAAGTGATTCTAGAAAGTTAAAAATAATTTTAAAATTCTCTGATGAACGAATACTTGGAGAATAATCGTTAAATGCATCTGTTAAAACTCTTACTGCAACAAGCTTTTCTGTAGATTTATCGATTGCTATCCATGACAGTTTTTGCGGGAAAGCATGTATTAATAATCCTTCGACAAATTCTGTTAATTCATGCTCACTGAGTTTTAAATGCTTGCCCATTGGTTCATTTTTAATAAAAACTTTAATTAAACAAGATTTTGCTTGCATAAAATAGTCATCATTTAATAAACAAAAGCGGTAATCTGAATCTTTCATATTACATTTCCTCTTTTAATTTTTCAGCAACTTCTTGGATTTCATTCCAAAATGCTCTTAAATGATCTTCTTGAATATCAATTTGCCCAAATACAATACGGATAGCGACTTGATTATTTATTTTCGTATGGCCTAAAAAGAATTTTCCAGATGCGTTAATATGATCAATAATTTTTAAATTTACTTCGTCTGAAGAACGAAGACGAAAACAAATGAGATTAAAATTTCTTTGGGTGAGTATTTCGTATTCGGCATTGTCTGCTATCCAATTCTCCATTTTTTGCCCAAGAGAGATATGATTCCTTATTATTTCTCGTAATTTATCTGTTCCATACCAGCGGATAACGAACCAAAGCTTGAGTGCACGGAAGCGTCTGCCAAGACCAAGACTCCAATCGCTAAAATTTGTATTCTCCGCATGATGAGTTTCTTTCAAATATTCAGGTGTTTTAACTGAAAATGTTTTGACTAAATTGTTCTTTTCTTTTAGGAAAAATGCAGAGCATTCAAATGAAGTTAAGAGCCATTTATGCGGATTAAACACAAGACTATCAGCAAGTTCATATCCTTTTGCTAGATCTCTTATTTCTGGAAGAATAAGTGCTGCCCCCGCATAGGCGGCATCGATATGGAACCATAAATTATATTTTTTTGTAATTGCGGATATTTTTTCTAAGTCATCGATTGCGGTTGAGCCTGTGGTTCCAAGAGCAGCAACCACTAAAAAGGGTTTAAAACCATTTTTGATATCTTCTTCAATACTGGAAAGAAGAATATCAGTGTTCATTTTCTGATTTTCACAGGTGGGTATTTTTCTTAAATTTTGACTGCCAATTCCAGCTATTTTAATGCCTTTCTCAATAGAAAAATGAGCTTCACTTGAGCAATAGGCAACGAGAGGAGCTATTCCTGTGCCTTTTAAATTGCTGGCATAATCAGTTGCTTTTTCACGTGCGATCAGTGTGGCAATTAAAGTTGAACTTGAAGCAGAGTCTTGGAGGACGCCTGTGAAATCTTTAGGTAAGCCAATAAGATCTCTCAACCATTCCATAACGCTGATCTCAAGTTCGGTTGCCGCTGGGGATGCTGTCCAGTTCATACATTGAACATTTAAAGTTGCAATAAGCATTTCGGCGAGAACAGAGGGAGGGCTGGTTGTACTTGGAAAAAGCCCAAAAAACTTATTGCTTTGCCAGTGCATTAAGCCAGGAAGAATCATTTGTTTGAAATCAGCAAAGAGCGTGGCAAAGCTCTCTGGGTTTTCTGGTGGACTTTTTGGAATTTGTTTATAGATATCTCCAAATTTTATTTTAGGCGAAACAGGTAAGTTATCTTTCAGGGTGCTATATTCTAGAATCCAATCAGAAATAATATTTAAAGCTTTTTTAAAATCTTGTTCCATATGTAAAACTCCTAAAGCAATTTTTAATTCCATAGCATGAGTGGCATGCCGTCTTTATAGCCAATAAATACTTGCATTGTTATTCTTTCTTTACCTTTAAATGCGCAAATAGCGTGAGGCTTTCTACAGTTAAATATAATGAGGTCACCTTTTTTGGGTTTTATTTTAATAGATGGAGGTAATTCGTCGCGCCAGTTTTTTGGAACTTGAGATAAAGGTGTTAAATCGGGAGAATTCCACAATTCAAGTTCACCCCCCTCTTCAGGGGTGTTGAGATAGATATTCGCTGCTAATTGTTTATCGAATGCGGCATACTTTAAAGGAAGAGCATCAAAATGCGGTTGAAGTTCAGATAAGTATGAAAGTGATTCTGAACTTATTCTTCCAATTCCTGTCAACATTTTTTTATTTTGAAAATGCGCAACGGTAGCGCCAGGAACAAAAACTTCATCTAAATTTAAACGTAATTTATCGATAGGAGTAAATGCAGGGTAGCAATGTTTTCTTAATCTTTCTCTGGCTACTTGAGCTTCGCGGTAATATGAATTTATAATCTCTTCATCAGTCGTATTATAAGTTAAATTAAAAGGTATCCCAATACGATTGACTCCATAGTTTTGCAGGACTAATTTATTGTTTTCTATCGTTTCATGAGTATATATTTCTGAATTTTTATCTACTCTGAGTTTATTATAGAGTGAATCACATAGTTCGGGAGCATAAAAATTCTCTACAATGAGTGCTAATGTACCTTTTTGTATTAGGTTTTCAATTGATTTTTGCTTTAATTCTATAGTTTTTTCTATTATTAATTTATCCATATATTCTCCAATTTTATTAAAAATAAAAAGTATTGTCAAAGTAAAAAATGTTTTGAAAAATTATCATAAAAAAATTTCTTGTCAAGATTTTATAATTATTTAATTTTATAGAAGGTAATTATAAAAATTATTATATATAATATTATAAATTTAGAGTTTAAATATGACTTAAAAAATATATAAAGTTTTACAGTTTATTTTGTTTGAGTTAATTAGATATTTTTTTTATTTTTATTAAATATTATTATTTAAATAAAAATTAATTTCATTTATTTTTTGAATTTCTACCTCCCTAAAGATGCTGGAAGAAATTTCTGTTATGTTCAACTTCAGGGAAGAATTGTAATGAATATTTATATAGCACACTCTCGATATGTTCTTGCATATTAGCAAAAGGGAAAAGATCATTGTATTGATAATTTTTGTACCTTTAATTCTTTATTGTCAATATTATAAAGCGAATTTATTACATCTTTTATTATTTTGAGCTCACTTGTTAAAGGTGATTGAGGTAGGTAGTTATCGTAAAAATCTGTCAGCACACGCAAAGCTACTATTATTATAATTTTTTATTGAGGAGCTTTTGATTAAATTTTCATCCATTTTTATATTCCATAATAATTACGAAATTTAACAGATTTTGTTTTCTTAAAGTGCATTTTATTTTTTCTTTATACAATTTTCAAGCTTATGTCTAAGTGAATTTCATATACCGAGATGGAATGAGAAATTGTCCTTGTTTTAGGCAGAAAAAAAATGATTCGAATTGTATAAATCTTATTATCATGTATGTTACCATGGATTGGAATTTTAAAATTTTAAATGAACGCTTTGCATTTTAATTTAAATATCGAAAATGGTAATATGAATTATTATCAAGAAACAACTAAATGTCCACATTGCTTTTCATTCAAAACATCCTTATTGCAGAAAAGTTACGTGCAATTGCAAAATAATAATAGATCTTACAATTTTTTTCAGTGTTATGATTGCACACTTGTATTTTTGAAAAATCCGCCTAGCGAAATTGCGATGGAAGAGTTTTATCATAAAAAATATTTGCCTCACTTGGGTAGCAAAGCTTGGGGAAGGTTTTCAAAGCTTGTTGACTTTGGGCAATATAGACTTGATTTAAAAAAATATTCTTACATAAAAAAATTTTATCCAAATATAAATAAATCTTCTAAAATTCTTGATTATGGATGTGGCAATCCAACTTTTTTGCTAATGACGCAAACGAAAACAAAAGCTCAGTGTTTTGGCTTAGATTTGTCTTCTCAAGGCTGGGATAAAATCCCTGAAAGTAAATTAAAAAATATTAAATTGATCAAAGGTTCTTTCGATAAAATTGATGAAAAAGATAAATTCAATATTATAACTCTTTGGCACGTTTTAGAACATGAATACGATCCAATCCTTGTTCTTAAAAATTTAAGAGAAAAAATTATGTCAGATGGTATTCTCATAGTCGAAGTGCCTAATTATGATTCATTTTTTGTAAAGATTCAAAAAGGATTTTGGGCAGGATATCATACACCTCGTCATACAGTTGTGTTTAATAAAAAAACACTTATAAATGCAGTAAGCAAAGCAAATTGGGAAATTATACAATATTATAGGTACGGAACGCTTGATGCATTTACTCTTTGGTGGTTGGGCAGACAAGAAAAAGTAATGCATAAAAATAAAATAACTAAAATTAACTTTGAGAATAAATTTTTTTCGTATTTATTTTTAAAAGTTTTGACTACCCCATTTTTTATCTTAGAAAATTTTTTAAGCCTTGGGGTACAGATAATTGTAGCAAAACCAAAAACATAAAATTTTTTTATAATAAAGGTAGAAAATATGTCTATAGATGAAAAAAATGTATTACTTATAAACGGATGCTATTCAACAATTGCTCAAGAACTCATAAGAATTGAAGGAAATGAAAAAAAAGTAATTGGCTTAGTTCGAAATAAGCGTGAAGAAATAAATAATGTAGAGATTTTTTCAGCAGATGCGACACAACCCGATGAAGTAAAGTCAACGGTAGAGACCATTTATGAAAAAATAGGAGCAATCCATGAATATGTTCACCTCATCGGTTCAATTATTATAAAACCACTTCATCAAACTTCAATTGAGGAATGGAAAAATACATTTGAGTTGAATTTAAATAGTATATTTTACTCATTAAAATCTATTTTGCCGATCATGCAAAAGCAAAAATATGGTTCAATTGTTCTCATCTCATCTGTTGCTGCTGAAGTTGGTTTAACTAACCATGAAGCCATTTCTGCAGCTAAAGGCGCGGTAGAATCACTCGTAAGGAGTTTAAGTATGACATATGCAAATTCTGGAATAAGAGTGAATTGTGTTGCACCTTCATTGATAAATACAAAAATGTCTGTGCATTTAGTTAAAAATGATATGGTTGTGCGAGCAACTTCTGCAATGAATGCTATCAAAAGAATTGGAGAGCCAACAGACGTAGCAGAAGCTATTTCATATTTATTAAGTCCAAAAAGTTCTTTTATAACTGGGCAGATTCTTCATGTCGATGGTGGCTTGACCCATGTGAGGACTCCCCCTAAAATTTAGCAAGATGTTCTTTTAAATTTTAGGAAAAAATATGACTGAAAAACCAATCATTGTTATAGCTGGAGCAACGGGATTCATAGGTAAGAATTTAATTGCAGAACTAGCAGATAAATATACACTTAAGGCACTGAGTCGTAAAGAAACCAAAAGTGATGATATTCAATGGGTGAAATGTGATTTATATAATTTAAGAGAAACAGAAGAGGCTTTGAAAGGAGCAGATGTTCTAATTTATTTAGTGCATTCGATGAATAAAGGGACAAGGTTAACCCAAGCTAAGTTTGAAGATCTTGACCTTATAATTGCAGATAATGTGGCAAAATCAGCCAAAAAATGTCAGGTAAAGCAAATAATATATCTGGGTGGTATTATTCCTCACGATGAGGTTATGTTATCTCGTCATTTAAAAAGTCGAGAAGAAGTTGAAACAATTTTAAGTTGTTCAGGTGTGCCTCTCACAAGAATACGTGCGGCAATTATAATTGGTGCAGGGAGTACTTCATTTAAAATGGTATATTCGCTCGTGAAACGTTTGAAAGTTATGATTTGCCCAAGTTGGGCAAATTCATATTCTTATCCAGTCGATGTGGAAGATATTGTAAGAATGATTTCTCTCTGTATCGCAAATAAGGAAACATACAATGAAACTATCGATGCCTATGGTCCAGAAAAAATAACTTATATTGAATTTATGCATTTAACTGCGAGAGTAATGGGATTAAAACGCTATATTTTCCCCATTTCCATTTCAACTTTATATCTTTCAAAATTTTGGGTTGTGCTCATCACTGGTCAGTATTTTGAAATTGTTTCTCCATTAGTAGATAGTTTAAAATATAATATGATTCCAAAAAATATAAAATTATTCCAGAAATATATACCTAATCCAATCTCATTGAGAAAATCACTTGAAAAAGCCATTGCCAAAGAAAAAGAGATTCAAGATAATTCAGTTAAGCAACAAAATTCTAATTTTTTGGAAAATAACGTTCGATCTGTTCAACGTTTATCTTTACCGAGTGGTTGGAATGCAATAGATGTTGCACAAGAATATACGAAATGGTTACCAAAGTTTTTATTCTTTTTTATTAGATCAAAAATAGATGGTGAATATATTCATTTTAAATTATTTGGCTTAACTTTATTAACATTATTTCATTCGTTTGATCGGAGTTCTCTCGATCGGCAATTGTTTTATATTAGGGGAGGATTTTTAGTTAAGAAACCTGTATTTGCCAATGCTCGATTGGAATTTCGTATTTCTCCACACGAGCAGTCTGTCGTAGCTGCTATTCACGATTTTTACCCATCTTTACCCTGGTATATATATCGTTTTACGCAAGCAATTGCCCATGCATTGGTCATGGAAATGTTTAATAAATTCTTAAGAGAAAAATCTGTATAATTAGAAAAATAAGATAGATATCAAAGCCTGAATTATATTACTCAGGAATTAGTTACATTACTAAAATCTCTGCCTTCTATAACGATTCCAGGTACAGTTTTGTCATAATGAATCGCTCTATGCACGAGACATTCTGCAACTTCTGTCGCTTTAATAGGAACATATTTATTAATAGCAAGTGCTTCGCTGATATTTATTTTTTTAAGAAAGTTGTCTATTTTATTGAAAATAATTCCACCCAATTGCTCAGCTGGACGAAACTCTTTTCTTTTACCAATAAGTAAACTTGGTCGAGCGATAATATAAGGTAACAGACTCTTTCTCAATGCATTTTCGACTTCGCTTTTTGCACTTAAATAAAGACCTCGCGGGTTTGCAGCCCCAATGCTGGAGACAAAAACAAATAATGTTTTTGGTGAGTTTTTTTTGATATTTTCAATAAATGAAATAGGGTAATCACGATCAACTTTTAAAAAATTCTCAGCTGATTTTGCTTTGCGAATAGTTGTGCCAATACAACAGAAAAAAATATCGCACTTAATTTCTGAACCGATTTTTTTATATTCATTTATATCTTCAAAATTAAAGATCATTTCACTTATTGAAGGGATATTAGCGTCTCCAACCACTTTTCGTACGAGAGAAGTGACTGCTATATCTTGTTTATGCGCTAAAACATTTAAAATATGATTTCCGACAAGACCACTGCCGCCTACAATAACAACTTGCTTCATTTCTAATAATCTCCTTTAGCTAAGGAAAATTAAGAATTTAGAACGTCGATCTGCAAACTTGCATAAAGTTTGTATTAAGCATGATATCAAACTTCGTAGGAAATATGTAAATCCGTTTTTTCGTTTGATTCAATAAGAGTGCCAACATTTTTTTCTTCATAATGAGCAAAGGGCAGAACTTTCAGTGGCACTGCATTTTTTTCGGCAAGAAGTACACAACGTGCATGGAGAACTTTAGCACCCTCATTTACGATTTTTAATACCTCTTTGTGGCTTAATATTGACAATAATTTTGCTTGTTTGTCAAGCTTAGGGTCAATATTATAAATACCATAAACGTCTTTAAAAAACTCAACAAGTTCTGCTTTTAAAGCAATCGCAAGGGCAACAGCTGTAGTGTCCGACCCCCCTCGGCCTAAGGTTGTTATTTCGCCTGCAAGACTCATTCCTTGAAAGCCTGCAACGATAACGATTTTTCCGGATTCTAAGTGTGGAATGAGACGGTGAGGTTTTACGTTTACAATTTTAGCGTCGGAGTGATCGTTTGTCGTTAATATACCAGATTGACTTCCGGTAAAACTGATTGCTTCACTCCCTTTTGCGGAAAGAGCCATGGCAAGCAAAGCAACACTGATACGTTCTCCTACGGAAATGAGCATATCAAGTTCACGCCGTGGTGGGTTGGGATTTACTTTCATTGCCAAAGCAATAAGATCGTCAGTCGTGCTGCCCATAGCACTCACGACAACTACAACTCTTTCATATTCTTTTTTGCGCTGTAAAATGATATCTGCAATAGATGAAAAAGATTCAGGAGAACGCACCGACGCTCCCCCAAATTTAAGAACAATACATTTTTTTTTAGGGCTCATTGTTAGCTAACTCGTTTTCAACAATAGTTGATTCACCATTCGCTGAATTGCTTCTACCTCAAAAGGTTTTGTAATGTATTCATCACAACCTGCATCAAAGCCTTTGCGAATATCCTCTTCTGTTTTATTGCCTGAAACAAAAGCCACTGGCAAATTTTTCAGGAGAGGATGTGACTTTAGCAGGGCGCACAATTCATATCCATCAACCCATGGGAGTTGAATATCGAGTAAAACGAGATCAAGTTTTGTGTCTTCAATTATTTTAGAAAGTTCCATTGCATCTTTTGCAATTAAAACTCTAAAATTATCTTTTTCAAAAATTCTTTTAATAGCATTGCGCATAACGGGTTCATCGTCGACAACAAGAATTGTTTTTGCTTCTGGTCTGCGTGAAGCGGCTCTATAGGCATCTAAATTAACAACATGCTCATGAGCCATAGCTTTTTTGTTAAGAGCAGCAACTCTTTTAGCAAAAGTCTGGTCTCCAAAATTTCGTTTTTTCATGCAAGAAGCCTTTTCAAATATCTGTAACTTATTAACCTTATTAGAGATCGGTTACTTCTTTGATTTCCTTAAATTTGCTAATATCACTCTTACCCATTAGGATATTGACTATTTGACGGTAAATTTCTGCCGGTTTTCTTTCCGAGTCGAGTCTGTTTTGAGGAGGTCTAAATGATTGAAGTAAAAGGACTTGTTAAACTCTTTGGCGATCGAAAAGTTTTACATGGTTTAAACTTTTCGGTTGGTACTGGGCGAGTTTGCGGGTTTTTAGGACCGAATGGTTCTGGGAAATCAACAACAATGGACATTTTAGCGGGTTTATTGGGACCAAGTTCTGGAAGTGTCCAGATCTGTGGTTATGATATCGTGGAACAAGCACAAGATGTTAAAGCCCATGTGGGTTATCTCCCTGATAATCCTCCATTATATAAGGAAATGCGGGTTCGAGATTTTGTTCAATATGTCGCAAAATTGAGAGGTATAAGTGGAAAAGATAGGAAATCTGCTGTTGAAAGAGTGATAGAAGATTGTGATGTGAGTGATGTCACGGAAAGGATAATTGGGAATTTATCGAAAGGTTATCGGCAACGCGTAGCGCTATGCGCTGCTCTTATCCATCGACCAGAGGTTTTAATCCTTGATGAACCGACCGAAGGTCTCGATCCCAATCAAATTTTACATATTAGAAAATTAATAAAAAAAATAGCAAGTGAACGAACTGTTATTTTAAGTTCGCATATTTTATCTGAAGTGCAAGCTACATGTGATGAAGTTATTATTATAAATAATGGTCATATTGCAGCAAAAACTTCAATTAAAAATGATAATTCAAAACCGTTGTATTATTTATATACATTTGCTTCAAAAACAGAACATGCTTTGCATTGGTTTCAGCAAAGAAATTATGTAAAATCTGCAAAATCATTGTCACAGAAAAACAATTCTATATTGGTCGAATTTGGAAATGAGTTTTGGGCTGACTCGGGGGGAGAAAATATTGCTAATGTAACAGAACAGATCGTTCAACAAAATTTTCCTTTAATAGGTATTGAAGAAAAAAAAGAGGGTCTCGAAGAAATATTTTTTGAAGTGATTCGTTCACAACCTGGTCATCATCAGGCTCAAATATCCCCTACAGGAGAAATTATATGAGTGTGACTTTAGCCATTGCAGGAAGAGATTTTAAAGGTTTTTTTGGTACACCTTTAGGATGGATTGCTGCTTGTATTATTTTTCTAGTTTCTGGAATTGTGTTTTATATTGTGGTGCAAATGTTATTGATCAGAGGGCAGTCCATCGATCCTGTTGCAGATATTTTTGGGCAGATATTGAATTTTTTAAATTACATAAATATATTTATTATTCCTGCTTTTACCATGAAAACGATGAGTGAAGATCTGGGAAATGGCACTTATAGGCTGCAAGCTTCAGCACCGATTTCAACATGGGCAATCGTTTATGGGAAATTTTTAGGTGTAATGTTGTATTTCGGTGTCATTGGTATTTTTATGGCCCTCTATCCGCTGTATTCAATTATTTTTACAGAACCAGATTTAAAAGTTTTGTTAAGTGGATGGATTGGTTTTATTTTGAACAGTGCAACTATTGTTGCTATTGGGCTTTTTATTGGCTCATTTACAAAAAATCCTATTATTAGTTATTTAGGATCTGCATTTTTTATTCTGTTATTTATTTTCTCGGGTTTTTTTCCTGGTATTCCAGACTGGTATAGACACAGTGTTAATTTATTAGAGCTGAGTTCAGAGTTTACAAAAGGCATGATTAAAACTGGTTCTATTGCAACATATATTGCAATCATTTCTGTTTTTCTATTCTTATGCCGTTTTGTTATGGAAAGTAAAAAATGGAGATTTTAAATAATGAAAAAGCATAAACTTGAATTTTCAATTGCGACTCTTTTTTTAATATTTGTTACATGTCTCATGTGGGAAAACTTGGTTTTAATCAATAAATACTTTCCGATTGGATTAGTTCTATTAGGTGCTATTATTCTTGCTTATTTAGTCTCTCCATTGGGGAATAATAATAGCAAAGAAAATACTTCAGAAAAGTATGCACCAAAATATTTTGCTCAAGCCATTATTTCAAGCTTGATTGGAATGTGTCTTATTATTGGTCTTGCTGTTGTTTTAAATAAAAATAATTTCTCAAAAACTTTCGACCTGACTTCGAATAAAATAAACTCTTTAACTCCTGAAAGTGTTAAAGTTTTAACTTCTCTCAGCAAACCTGTCGAAATTATCTGTGTTCCATCATCAAATCTAAGTGAAAATTATTGTGACAGCAATATTGATCTCTTATCTTTATATATGAAAACATCACCTCAAATTATAAATGTAGGTCAATTGAGCTTAACTGATAAAGCAATGGTTCAGAAAATTCAGCCTTCAGGTTTTTCTCGCCTTGTTTTAATGAGTGGTAATAATAAAAGTGAAATAGATGGAGTTATTACTGAAAGTAGATTAACAAATGCTATTATTAATTTAGTTAAATTCAAAAAAGTGGTTTATTTTTTATCTGGTAGTGGTGAACCGAGCGTAAATCCTGATAATTCTGGACGCAGTTACTCAGATATTGTAAGCGTATTACAAGCAAAATCTTACGATGTAAAAGAGTGGAATATAAAGCAAGGTAACTTACCTCAGGAAGCTAAAGTCTTGATTGCGGGAGATAATAATCTAGTATACGGAGAAGAAGTTCAAAATATTTTAAGAAACTTTATAGGCTTTGGTGGAAGTTTAATTTTATTAGTAAATCCTTATCGTGAGCAAGGGCTTGAGAAATTATACGCAGAGTTGAACTTAAAATTAGATCCTATTTTATTAACTTTAAATACTTCTACACCAATTGGTCAGCAGCTTGTAAAGCAAAATTTTTCTAGACCCCCAGTTTTGGCGAGTAATTTTAATCCAGATTCTCCTATCACAAAAGTTTTTGCAGATGTTTATGGTGCACAAGCCATTATGCCTCTTGATGGTGGCCGTCCTATTTCAATTCTTGCAAATGAAAATTCAACTGGAAAAGTTTTAATAAATGCAACAAATCTTCTTTCAGCATATAGTGCAGCACCTATTACAATAGCACCTGAAGTCAGAAATAAAATTGATTTAATGGCACCATTCAGATTGTCTCCTGATGTAAATTTTGATGCAAATAAAATCTGGACTATTGGTGTCAGTCTTGATATTTCTGGGGCTTCAAACCTAGCGGTAGAAAAAATATTAAATAAGGAAACAGATCCTGTTAAAGATAAAGCGCAAGTTGTTGTTTTTGGTTTTAGCATATTGGGACCTTATGCAAGAGATAATCCAATCAGTGAAAATCTTTTGCCTATAACAGTTGCGCACCTATATCAGGATCAAGAATTGGTCTCTATACCTCCACGTGATTTCACTCCAAAGCAATTTAATATGTCTCTTTATCCAGGGAGATGGCTGCCCTTTTTTGCTGGCATATTACCGGTATTTACAGCCATATCAGGTTTGTTTATATGGTTTAAGAGGAGATCTGCATGAAGTATTTAATTAAAGTAGCACTTGGAATTGTTGCAATTGGCGCTCTTGTTGGCGTTTACTACGGTGATAATTATATGACCGAAAAAAAGGAAGAGCGGCAAAAAGAAACAACATATGCAATTTTTTTTGATACAAAAGATGTTATTAAATTTACCGTGCAAAACAAAAATTCTGTATTTACTTTTGCGCGCGATACCTTCACATCTCCTTGGAAAATTATTTCTCCAATTGTTGTTGCCGCCGATCAAGATGCTGTCAATAATATTTTAGCTGCGATCCAGCAGATTGCTGTTCAGCAAGAATTGCCTCGGACGGAACCAGCTCTTAAAGGTGATAAGGGCATGTTAACGGAGTTTGGCTTAGAAAATACAAAGAACTCTGTGACAATTGATTTAAAAAATTCTGAAATCAAACAGCTTTTTATTGGTCATGATCTCGATATTGGAAAAAAGGGTGGGGCAAGCTTAAATTCCTCGTCAGTCTATGCAATGAACCCAGCAAAAAAGTTGCTTTTAGTGGTTAATAATAGCTTTATTTCAGTTCTTGAAAATAAAATGCTCTCCGATTTCCGCAGTAAAAGGGTGGGGGATTTTCAAGGGGCTGATGTGGCTTTTCTTGAAATAAAGTCCCATGAGAACGATATTATTTTGGTAAAGGATAAGAACAACAAATGGGAAATGCAAAAGCCTTACGCATGGCCTGGAGACAGTGTTTTTATTGATGAGTTTTTAGGCCGTTACCAAGGGCTTCTAGGGCAGAAAGTCTATGAAAATTCAGAAGTTACTCCGGAATTAAAGAAGAAATTCAACTTACTGCCGCCTGCTGGGGTGGTCAATTTTAAAGACTCTGCAGGAAAAACTCTACAAAATTTCGAATATGGAATTACAAAGGATGGTATTTTTGTTACAATGAAGGACGGTGCTGTTGCTCAGCTGAACCTTGACCTTTGGAGCGATCTTATCCCCAAAGACAAGTATTTTCGCAATAGACAAGTTTTACTTGGCGTAAACTTAGATCATATATCCGGCATAAAGCTGTCGAACTCTACATATTTAAGAAAAGACAATAATTGGTATTTTGTTGAGTCAGAAACGCAACAACCTTCAGTTTCTCAGCCTCCAAATGCCGAGGTTTTGACTTTTTTTTCCAATTGGGAGTTGATGGCGGCGGATGATCTTATTTTAAACGCAACCAATGAAGATCTTGTGAAATTTGGTTTAACTAAGCCACTTAAGACTTTTGCCTTTTTGCTCGGATCCGATTCTAAGTCAAAGTCTATTGAAATTATTGTGGGCAACAGGGTTCCAAATAACGAAAAAAGTGTGTACTTAAAGCGTTCAGATGCTCCCACCGTGTATATCGTTGAAGCTGGGTGGCTTTCACTGCTTGCTCAACTCTATTCAGTTGGTGATACGTCCACGCGTCAGTAAAAAAATAGATGGAGTAATTTCTTTTGAAAACAGAACTTTTTTTGATACCTATCGCTGCAGTCAGCGATAGCCTTCGTGTTTTGGTGACCAAAGATCCCACAAGTGACAGACAGACTTTCCCAAGCATTATGCTGAAGCAAGACCTTCATTTACATGGTGGAACGCGCCAAATTCTAAGAGATCTTCTTTCAGGAGTTCCATTTGCTGACTTAGAAAATTGGCTCAATTCTGCTCGTTGTAAAGATCGTATTGTTGATGTCTATGATAGAGATCTCCTTTTTGAACAATCCCAAAGTATCGCCATTGTCCGCGCTATCGCTCTCCCCCAGGAGTTTTCTTCGCATGCGAAGGGGGTTTGGCTTGATGCAGAAAATCTTTTCTCCCAAGACTCTATTTTAGCTCCTGACAGCCGTCTTTTTTTAAGGGAGTGCCTCAATCAAGTTCCACTGTGGGTTAAAAATACAACCTTTACCTTTGAGCTCCTTTCGCAAGTCTTTTCAATCCAAGACCTTCGTTTGCTTGTGGGTATGCTTTCAAGCCAAGAAATCGATCCTGGAAATTTTCACCGTCGCCTGAAGCGCCTCGACATACTTCGCCCACTTGTGAGCGGGCAGCAGCGAGTTCATAAGTGGGAGTTTGCCTGGGAAAAAAGCGATGTTTTGGCGGCAGACGGACTTATTCCTTAAAAATAGGCATATTTTTTCTCAAAATAGAGCAAAAAAACATGAAATAAAAAAAATGAAAAATTTTTTTTAAATCGACTTGACCTCTCTCTCGCGATTATGTAGACACACTTTCACGAAGACGTTCCTCAGTAGCTCAGTGGTAGAGCAAGTGACTGTTAATCACTTGGTCGGGTGTTCAATCCACCCCTGGGGAGCCATTCTTCATCCTAGCCGCGAAACTCCTTGTTTTTCATTTATTTTCAAATAGACAAATTTTTTCCCACTTATATTTTTTGTCACACAAGTATTTATTCTTTCGGATTATAATCTCTCAAGCGAGCTCAACCCTTGGGAGTCAAAAAGTGAAGAAAATCTTAATTGCCGATTCAAGCAAAGCCAGTCTCGTCATGACCAGTGAAGTTTTCAAAGATCATTATCCTGGCATACAGGTTCTTGTGGCTAAGACATCTGCAGAAGCGCTTCAATTGGCTAAGTGCAGCGAAGGTGTCGATGCCTTTATCATTGATTTTGATTTGCCAGATTTGAATGGAGCAAAAACAGCTCTGCACCTTAAAAAATTGTATGATACCCCCATTTTAATCACAGCATTTGATCGACCAGATGTGATTCAGTCCATTGAAACGTCATTGCTTCCCTATGCTGACTGCCAGAGTTGGTTGAAGAAACCGGTGAATCCTGAAGTTGTGATCGCTGTGGCACAGCGCTTTTGTGAGGTAAAGACAAGAACTCAAAAGAGGGTTGCTTGTCATTTACCTGTCTTTGCCGAAGTGCTGCTTGAAAATGAAAGTGTTTTTGCTTTTCAGCAGATATTAGCACCACAAAAAAGTAAAAAAGCTGTTGGAGCTAAAGTTGAGACAAAGACAGAAAAGGTAACAAAAAAGAGCGGGAAAAATCTTAAGGAGAAAAAACTAACAAAGGATAAAGCAGAAGTTGTAGAGCCTATACCAATTTATTTTTGCGGAATTATTGAAGATTGTTCTTTGAGCGGTGTGAAATTAAAACCAAGTAAACAGGGGAAATCTGGATTAACGGATTGGAATTTACTGTTAGCGAGTATGGAAATAATTTCTTCAGGAAGTTCTGTTACATTAAAACTGCCATCGCATTCAGATATTGAAAGTGGCAGCGTGCTTGAGCTCTCAAAAATTTCTCATATTACAAATTCACAAGAAGAATTTGTGGTAACACAGGAAAAAAGTAAAAAAGGTATAACAAAGGTAGAAGCTGCAGAAGTAAAAGCTAAAAAGCAGCAGAAAAAATCATCATCACTTTCTACTTTATCTTCGAACACTAAGAAAAAGGTGGTAGAAAAAGATATCACCCATCGCATACAATCTATGTCAGGAAAAATTTCATGGACAAGTTCTGAATCCGGTGAATGGTGTATTGGAATTGAATTTGAAAATCAAAATTTATCTAAACGCCTTTTTGAAGCAATTTTATCTTATCAGTTAAAACAACAAAAAAACTTTCCCAATCAATCTGTCATGAAAACTTCCCGCGCGAGTTGATTTAAAATAAATGTGGGATTGAAAGGCATTACCAAGATTTCATTTTAAAAAGTCTACCGTCAATACCGTCATCATGCAGTTTTAAAATAATTTCATTTGGATAAATAAATGGCTTATTCTTATTATCAATATCATTAGGAATTTCAGAATCAATCATAGTTATAATTTGTTGTATACCAAGATTTGCATATTCTCTAAGAGTTGATAATAGAACTTCCTTTTTGCGTCTGTCCAATGATTCAAAAACACCATCATGGAAAACAAATCTAGGATATCTTTCACTAAGGTAAGCTTTTAGTACAGCCATATCAAATGCAATACATAATAGTTTCTTATATGTGTGCCCATCATCTTGATTGGTAGTATTCCCTAACTCATCAAGAATATCCGCTCTAAACTCTAAGTGCCCTTCTCTATTTGTAAATATACTTAATAGAGCCTTTCTATCCAGAATATTTTCAATAATCTCATTAAAGAAAATTCGAATTAAAGAGTATAAACTATGACTATCAGAGTTTATACTTTTAATATCTAATTCTATATCATTTTGTATATGACTTTTTTCTTCATTTAATGATCTAATTTGTGCTTGAAGACTATGGAGACGATGAGTTTTTTGTTTTTGGTTTTCTAAAATAGATGCATCTGCTTTTAAAGTTACAATATCATCAGAAAATTGCTTGTATTTATTGAAAATATCCGTTTCGCTTAAATAGGAAAGAGATCCAGCTTGTTGCTTGTTTAGAACTTCAAGTTCTTTGTTTATATTAATTATCTTTTGCTCAATTTCAGCTAATTCTTCTTTAAGATAATTTTTTCTTTCTTCGGTAATCGCTTTATTGAAAGCTATTAACTGTTCAAAATCTTTTTTAATTTGTCCTTCAAAAAAAACACCCGCTTCTTTAAATAACTTTTGCACGTCGTCTGGATTAAAATTAATTTTGTTGTTTGCAAGAGAATTTTTGATTTTTTTTCGATTTTGCACTAAATAATAACGCATAGAATTGAGTTCTGCTATATCTTCGTTGATTTTGTTTACGAGTGAATCTGTTTTATTGATGTCTTGAAGATTGAAATCAAAAGAATTCAATAGAATCTGTTTTTTTTCAATTTCTTTTTGTTTCAGCAGCAAAATTCCATCGATTTTACTTATTTCATCAATTATATCTCCTAGTTCATTCATTAAAAATTTTTCTTGTGTTTTTATTTCGTTCAGGTCTTTATCTTTTTTATAATGAAAATTAATTAAATCAGCATTAAAACCAAAAATATGAGCTAAAAATGGTTTCCAATCAGAATGAGCTGATCTCATATTTTTATTTAATAGAAATACGTCTTTATAATCATCCTGTGAGCGAAGCAAATAGCCAACTATTTTTCTGTAGCTCCATGGTTTGATTGGTTTTATATCAAGAAGTCCATCTAAAAGATCTTTTGCTTTATCGATAGAGAGATTAAAGTGATCCCATTCATGAGGTAGGATCTGATTAAAATCTTGTTTACTTAATTTGTGTTTTTTAAAGCATATTTTCGTATTGTCTTCAACATTTCTACGAATTGTAATAAATGTGCTATCAAAAAGTTCGATTTCAATAAAGAATGAGAATTGTTTAAAAATTTCTTTTTGCTTAAATAAGAAAAAAGACGATTTAGGACTTGATAACAAGCAAAAATCAATAATAAGTCCAAGTGTAGATTTACCTAAGTTATGTGTGTCTTTCATTTTGTTTTCAGGGAGACGGATTTCTCCCATAATGACGTTGAGTCCGGAGTTGAAATAAACAGCTTGAAATATTTCAGGTTTATTGCAGTATATTTTAGAAATTTTCATTGTTACCTAAATACTCCACAGTATCAGATTTTGGTCTATATTCAATTAATCCTAGCAAGAAAAGAAAATTTAATGAAGGTAAGAATAAGTTATTGCTTCCATTAAACTTCTTTTTAATTATTTTTTTTAGTTTTTCATAATCTTCTATACGTTCTTTTTTTAAGTGTTTTAATATCAAAAATGATATATTTATCACGGTATAATCTGGATGAGAATGTTTAGAAGGCCTAAGCATTATTCCTCCTTTCCTATATCACAATTCCAATACATATAGAATAGCATTGTTCGGGTGATTGTTTTGTTCTTGGTCTTCTTCAAGACTGGATCTCTAGAAAAAAGCATGTCAGAAATATAATCAAGTATTTTATTGAATTCTTGATAACTTTTTCTATGTGAAAAAATTTTAAAATTAAATTCTTCAACACTCGCACAATATGATTCAAGTAAATGAGAATTTTCTGGAGCAGCTAAAAATGTTTTAATTTGAGCAGTTTCTTTTAGGTATTTTTTTAAGAGTGATTTTGCATATTCACTGTCCATATTGTTAATTTCATTTTTTTCCATATAAGTTATTCTTGGCTTTGGTGGGTGCTCAATTGTTTTTTTTATGATTTCCCTATATTTTGCAAAAGCTTCTACAACTTCAGCTAGATCATCTGGACTGATAATAAGAGGAGAATCAAGCGGATCAATTTTTGCAATCTTTATTATATCTGGGTAGATTTTTAAATATAATTCAATTTGTTCCACACCATATATGTAAATTGAGTGCACTGGAATATCACAAGCAGATGAAATGAAATTATGAATTTCATTTTGCATATTCGCAGTTAACTTTCGATTGGTGAATAATATATAATTATCAAGATCGCCAATTTTTTTTAGCATTTTAATTTTATCAATTTCTTCGAGAATGATACTGCTTTTTGCAGAAGTATTAAAGAAGTCATTTTCGGAGCAGCTTCGATTATAGCCATTAGTATGTTTTGCTTGAATAATTGTAATACCGTTCCATGGAGAAGATTTGCTTGGGAATGCTTCGGCTTTGCCAATAAATTTAGCATCTCTTCCTCCGTCAATACCTTTAGAAAAACACTGCACAGAAATTCCAAACAATTTGTGGCAAATTAAAATAATTAACTCTTCAAATTGATCTGGACTTATGTCTTCATAAGCATATTTCATTGTGCAATGTTTCCCTCAAGTATGAATGAATCAAAGTTCTAGTTAGGAATAAATGATTTTTTATTGAATATCAAATAAATTTTTAAAATTATTTTATTAGAAAATATTAAGTAATTACACACTCAATTTTTGCAAAATAATATTAAATTAAACTAAGGTGTGTTGTGAATTTTTTTGTTTATTTAAAAATTTTTAAATAAACAAAAAAATTCACAACACATGAAACATTTTGTTGCGCCCGTTCTCTTTTGTTTGCAAGAGCTTAAGACTCATTTATAACGGATCTTGCAAAAGGGGGAAGCATGCATATAAAGTTAAATGAAGCAGAATATTATTTAGAAATGACCAAAAAAAATATTGGTGTCTACACACTTAAAGAACAAGAGATGCTTGCTAAAAGTAAAGTCATGATTTTTGGCTTAGGTGGTGTGGGAGGAATGGAGGCCATTCTCTGTGCACGCGCTGGAATTGGTTCGTTAAGTGGAGTGGATCCCGACACATTTGAAATTTCAAATATCAATAGACAGATGTTGGCGTTTTGTTCAACAATAGATGAGGCAAAAAGTGTTTCCACTGAAAAATATTTAAAAGATATTAACCCATTTTTAAAAACAGCCTTTCACCAAGTAAAAGTGACAGAAGAAAATGTGGATGAATTGATAAAAGGCCATGATGTTGTGCTCGAAGCTTTGGATGATATGCCCTCGAGAATTGTTGTCCATCGAGCTGCAAGAAGACATGGGATTCCCAGTGTATCAATGTCAGGAAGTCCTCCGCACAGAGGATTTGTTTCTACTTTTATTCCAGATGGTATCGATTACGAAACTGCCTTAAATATTCCTACACAAGGAAAAAAAATATCCGATCCTTCGGTGCATGAATTTGTGCAAAACTTAAAGAAACAAAGAGCGCAATATTCAGTTGAAAAGGGTGCACCAAAAGAATGGGCCGATGATTTCTGCGCAGGAAAAGTTGGGTGGATCATAACTCCTATTCGCGCATCCTTGTTAGCATCGTTCAGTTGTCATGAAGTTATTCAGCTTATTATTGGTAAAAAACCTTTGGCGTTGGCGCCTAAAGGCATTCTAATAGATATGGATAACATGCTTTATCCCGTTTCTGTTCAGACACCAAGTCAGGGTTATTGGGAGGCTATTCATATTTAAAAATTGAGATATAAAAACTCAAAAAGCATAATTATGAAAAGTTTTAGTGTAATTAAGAAAAGCATAATTAAAAATATCTTATAAATTGAAGGGTAAGAAATGCAATCGATAGAAAATGAAATTTTTATGAGAAACATCGGTGTAGTAACAGAAAAGGAACAAAAAAGTTTAGCTAAAGTAAAAGTCACTGTGATCGGAGCGGGTGGGGTAGGTGGAGTGACTCTCATTTCGCTCGCTCGAATGGGAGTTGGAAATATCCATGTAGTTGATATGGATAAATTTGAATTGAGTAATATTAATAGACAAATGCTTTCTTCAGTCTCAAGAATTGAAAAATACAAAGCAGAATGCGCTAAAGAAACTTTAATAGATATAAATCCAAATATAAATGTAAAAGTTTCATTAGAAATGTTTAATGAAGAAAATGCCAATCGTTTATTAAAAGACTCTGACATTGTTGTAGATGCTACAGATAACCTTGTAACGAGAGTTATTATTCATAGAGCTGCTCAAAAAATGCAAATACCATCCGTTTGGATTGCTGTGACTCCTCCCTTTCGTGGCGGCGTGATGACTTTTTCACATAACACACCTCCGTATGAAATTGTTTTACGGCATAATTCTTATAGTAAAGAATTAAGTGACGAAGTTAAAAATGATATTTTAAAAATAAAAAATGAGAGAGCAATAAATTCTGTTAAGTTTGGAGCGCAAGAGGAATGGGCGCATGCCTTTGTCGATAAAAAAGCCCCATGGGCAGTGCTTTGTCCTGTTGCGAATATCGTAGGCTTATTGGCTAGTTTTGAGGTTTTTAAATTTATATTAAAGCGAAATAATCTATCTCCTACTTATGCACCCAATTTACTTAAAATAGACTTAGGCAGGACTGAAATGGTAAAAGTAGAAGAGCCAGTGGAAGGAACATGGGATAATTCGTTACTTTAAATAGTGGAAGGAACATAGAGCAATGTGTTACATTAATATTTTCATTGTTTTTATACAGTTCTTTGTATTTTTAAATTCTTATTCTAATGGTATTAAACTAACCGAGCATTTTATCAAATATGGCTCGGAAAGCACTTTGTATGTAAAAGAAAAAAGCTCTTTCAAAGCACGGGCAAAAAATAAAAAATCAAACATTGTTATTTTACTCCCACCGCTTTGTATTCCTACAGCCGAAGCATTCGATATACCGAATGTTTCTTTTATGGATGAATTGGCAAAAGGGGGGCTGGATGTTTTTAGTGTTGACTTTGAAGGAATGGGTAAATCAACATATCCAAAGGAAATGCAAGTTTTCCCTCCGCCAGAGGGCGTCTATCCGCTACAAAGTAAAGACGCTATTAAGCAACTTGCAGTCATCATTGATTATATTTCTAAATTAAAAAATGTTGAAAAAGTTTCTCTTGTCGGTTGGTCTTTTGGATCAATCGTAGCAGCTGAATTTGCGTCAATAAATCATAAAAATGTCAATAAATTAGTTTTAACGGGTGCAATGCATTCCTTTAGTCTCCCTTTATTTACAAAACCATTTGCGGATAAAAATAATCAATTTAATGCGAAATTAGGAGCTTATCAAGTTATCCCATGGGAAGCGATTTATTCGCATTGGAAAATGATGATGCAAGATAAAGATTTAGTGAATCAGGAAACAGTAAAATCAATTGAGAAAGTATATATAAATCTTGATAATAAGAGTAAAATTCCAGGTTCAATCAGAAGAGTTATGGGACCAATGAAAGATCTTTTTGAAGTTTGGAACGAACGACCTGTTTATGATATTTCGAGAATTATTCAACCGACATTAGTGATTAATGGGGATCAAGATTTATTTGCTGATAAAAATCTTTTTAAAAAACTAACAGGTGCCAAGGTTAAAAGAGAAATTGTTATTAAAAATGCGACACATTGGATTATCTATGAAAATAATCGGAAATCATATATTGACGCAATCGTATCTTTTCTAAAAAATAAGGAAACAGAGAGTGCATCGTAATAAAATAAAACTTCTTGATTCCACTCTGCGAGAAGGTGAGCAAGCATTTGGTGTCTGTTTTTCTCTCGAAGAAAAAATTGAAATTGCTAAGCATTTAGCTCTTTTTGGTGTCGACACTATAGAAATAGGTCATCCTGGAATTTCTGTAAAAGAAGAAGAGACTTGCATGTCTATTTGCAATGAAATTAAAAGTACCAATATTTTAGTTCATGCACGTGCTTGTCATTCAGAAATATTATCTGCGTATCGGACAGGTGCGAATTGGGTAGGAATTTGGGCTTCATTTAATCCGATATCACTGGAGACTAAGTTTACAAATAAGTCAAAGGAATGGGTAAAAGAGCAAGTTAAATCTTCCATTCGTTATGCAAAAAAATTAGGTTTAAAAGTTCGATTTACGATAGAAGATGCTTCTCGTACATCTCATGATCTCATTGAAGAAATTGCAAAAATGTTGAGTGAAGAGAGCGTCGATCGTTTAAGTCTGGCCGACACAGTCGGTGCGTGGAGTCCTAACAAATGTAAGCAAATGGTTAGTTTGGCAGTCAATAAATTTAAATGCGAAATAGAAGTGCATCTCCACAATGATTTGGGCTTAGCATTAGCTAATGCTCATGCCGCTATAGAGGCTGGGGCAACTGTTATCGATGTTAGTGTTCTTGGTATAGGAGAGCGAGCTGGTATTTGTGATTTATTTCAAATGAGTACGTCATTAAAAGAATTTTTTCATTCTTCTGATTATAATTTTAAAGAAACCAAATATTTAGCAAATATTGTTTCAAGAATTGCTCATTTTACACCTGAGTTTCATAGACCCATCGTGGGTAAAAATGTATTTATTCACACTTCAAAATACCATACGAAAGCAAGCTCAAAAAACTATCGAGCATATGAAAATTTATCACCTGAACCTTTTGCTATGAAAAGGACACTTGCTGCGAAGGAATATATTCGAGAAAATCAAAAAAGATATTTAAATGATTTTAAAATAGGTACACCCTTTTTAAAATCTGCGGAAGAGTTAAAATATCACAGGCATGGGGTAGGTGATCGTTGGGTTCACATTGATTTTCGAGTGGATGAAAGATCTCCTGTTTATATCATCGAACGTCTTTTTAAAGAAGACTATGCAGAAAGTTATGAACCTCATGTCGATACGCATGCACATCATTGTGACAGTATTTTTGTTTTTATGGGGAATAATTCTGATGGAACGGGTCTTGTCGCTAAGGTAACAATAAATAATGAGAGTCAATTAATAAAAAGTCCAGCAACGGTGTTTATACCTGCTGAACTTGAACACACTTACGAATATATTTCCGGGACAGGCCGTTTTTTAAACTTTGTGATGGCTTCCTCATATAATCAAAGTTTAATTTGAAAATTAATTATTTTTTATTTTCCATTGCCAGAGTGTTTTTTACAACCTTTTCTGCAATCTCTGCAAAACGCATGCGCACAGCATGCTTAGGCTGTGAAGTGAGGGGTTCGCCTAAGTCACCAGCGGCACGGATTTCTTGAATAAGAGGCACATGTCCCAAGACGGGAACCTCAAACTTTTCAGAAACTTTATCAGCACCACCAGCACCAAAAATATGTGTCTCAGTTCCGCATGCTGGGCATGAGAAAGTTGACATATTTTCGACGACACCAATAATAGGAACATCTGTTTTACGGAACATTGCTATGCCTTTGACAGCATCGAGAAGAGCAACGTTTTGTGGAGTTGTTACGATAACCGCTCCTGAAATTGGAATGCTTTGCACTAAAGTCAACTGAGCATCACCTGTTCCTGGAGGGAGATCGATGATTAAAAAATCAAGTTCACCCCACTCAACGTCCCAGAAGAACTGTTGCAAGGCTTTCATGATCATGGGGCCACGCCAAATAACGGCCGTTTCTTCAGGAGCAAAAAAACCAAATGACATGACTTTTAAGCCAAAGGATTCAGGTGGAATAATTTTATTATTTTCATTTACCAAAGGGTCTTTGTGTATATTTAGCATTGTTGGGACACTCGGACCATAGATATCAGCATCGAGTATTCCCACTTTATATCCTTGATTATAAAGTGCTAAGGCTAAGTTTACACTCACTGTGCTTTTGCCCACTCCCCCTTTTCCGCTTGCCACGGCAATGATTCTTTTGACTCCAGAGATTGGCCGTTTTCCTGTTGGAGGGCGCATATCTGGTTTTTGCTGAGGTTTTGCATGCTCATGTGCTTCTGAGCTATGAGAGTGAGCTTGGGGAGCCTTTTGTGGCTGTGTTGCTGGTTTTTCCTTGCGCTCAAAATAAACTGAAAAATTATAATTATTTTTGCCCAAGTTTTCTTTGATTATGGATTCAATTGCAGTTTTCTCTGCTAAGTTTAACCCGTCGGAATAAAAGCGGATTTTAAAAACTCCACTCTCTTCTTCAACAGAGTGAGTTCTCTCTTTCCAAGTGAAATTGCCTAAGGATTTTTGCACAGAAAAAGACAATACAGATTCAAGCTCTTGAACTGTATCAAGTATTTGTTTTGTATTTTCAGTCATTTTTACCAGACCTGCTCGATGCCTTTTACTTCAGGCACTTTTTCCATAAGCATTTTTTCCACTCCTTGGTATAGGGTCATTGCGCTAGAAGGACAATGAGAACAAGCGCCTACAAGCCTTACTTTAACGATACCATCTTCAACATCAATCAGCTCTATATCTCCTCCATCAGACTGGAGTGCTGGGCGAATTTGTTGTTCAATAATTTCCTGAATCTTTGCAATCATTTACGAACCTCATAAAAAGAGAGACAACCCCAATAGGTTGAAATATTTTTTCATTATGAACATAGTATCTGAACTTACTCGGTCAAGGGGGGCTTGTTAGAGTATTTTGAGTATAATCACATATCAATCTCGGGTGAATCAACTTGTATTTTATAATCAAATGTTTTCAAAAGAGTTTATTTTCATGAACAAGGTATGGATTATATCCGCTATAATTATTTTAAGTGTATTAAAAACATCTAATCTCTATGCGGATGAAAATATAATTCTTTCAGACTCTTGGGGTATGAGTTTCGGGTTTAGGGGGCGAGGAGCCCTTAGATCAGCGGGCAAAAGTTTTTCTTTGAGAAACTCACCAGATCAAAGTTCAGAAAATCAAGCTGCTAGTGCTGCTGCTTACAGTATAGACTCCCTGTCGGTTAAATTTTCATTGGAATTGCGCGACTGGGTTTCTTTAAAAACAAGAGTAGATTATTATTGGAACTCATCATTTATTTATAATTTATATCCAAAAGATTATGAACAAAATAAATTTCATTTAAGAGATTTTTACTTAAGTTTTCCGAGCAATACAAAAATGTCTTCATTTTGGATAGGAAGAAGAACATTCGAATTCGAAAATATTTATTTATTCCAATTGGACAATCCTTTTAATCAAATAGAACTTCAAGGATTTGGTTATGAAAATGAAGTTTTTCAGGCGTCAATTGCGTTAAATAATGAATCTTTATTTACGACGGGAAGAGATATTAATGGCAATCAAGTCTTAGATAGCGATAATAACCCACAACTCTTTCAAGAGCATGATTTAATAATTACTGCTTTCTTTTCTGGAAAATTTTTATTATCTGAAGGTAAAATCTTTCAACCTGTTTTTGCTCTTCGCTATTATCAGGAATTAACTAAACAAGAAAATGATAGCAATAATGTAAAATTAGATACTGTTGTGAATTCTTCCTCGTTTATGGTAGGCGGAATTTTTTCTAGACCTTTAGCAGACGGTTTAAAAGGACATACAACTGTTTGGTTCCAATCTCTTCCTACAGATAAAAATGTTCGACCATATAATAATGCTGTTTCAAGTTCATATATGGGTAAAGGAAGAGTCCCTCCTAATTACCCACAAAATACAATTGGCATTCTTGATTCTTCAGAGTTTTATTTTACACCTTATGCTGGTGTATTATCTGGCATTATTCTTTTAAATAATACCTACGCTTCAGAATTGCCTGTTTTAAAAATAGCAGATGATAAAAAATCCTTAGAGCATGATGGCACTCAAACTTCACGTTTGGCAAATCGTTTGAGTGTTGATATTCAGCCAGTTTATTTTATTACGCGAAATTGGCAGTTAGGCTTAGATCTTTCGCTTGTTTATGTATCTCGTAAATTGATTGCATCCGATGCAAACTCCGTTGTCATAACTCCAATTCTTAAATATTCGTTCGATAAAAAATTGCGTACAAATCAGTATTTCTTTTTTAGCTGTAGTTTTGGCTATTATGATTGGAAGATCAAAGCATATCCAGATGGGACCAAAACTCAGAATTTATTTACAACTCAGTCAGGAATTAATTTTTTACTTTGAATAGAAAGAATCTTTTGGTCGTATTTCTATCTGACAATCATTCTATATTTATCAATGGAATTAATCGCTATTTACTATGCACATATTCTTAAGTTTATCTTGATTTTTTGTTATTATATCGTTTACTTTGTTTTTAATTTTTGGGTCTAATTTTTTTGAAAAGCCTACATAGACTTCATAAGTATGATCTCCCAATTGAATATATCTAATTTTATTTAGAGCTTTCATTTTTTTTGCTTCAAGGATCCCTGCTTTGGGATTACTTAAATACAGAATATCGATTCTATTATTTAATAATTTTTGTAATAGAGTATTTATTGCCTTTTCACCAGAAGACTCAGAGACTATAATGTTATTTTTCTTTTGTTCAAAATAATCTGGTAAGTTTACACCTACTCTAACACCTATAGTTTTATTTTTAAAAATATTTGAACTTCTGAATTCTTTGATTTCAGAGATTTTATTAACAAAAATATATTCATGGATTTCACAAATTGGCACGGAGTGAGCATATTCTGATTTGTTTAAAAATGTTCGACTCGTAGTAAGAAGTAAAAGGTCAATATTTCCAGCATTTAACTCATGATAGCCCCGCGCAAGCGGAAAACCATAAAATTGGATATTATAATTATTTCCTAAGTTTAATTTTTTTATAATATCATTAACAGCGGTGCCATCTAAAATTCCTTTAGAATTTTTATAAGCGTATGGTGGTATTTCAAAATAACCCACTTTGATTATTTTCTCACTTGAATAAGCAAAAATATGATTTAAAAAAAAGATAAGAATGAAGTATTTCAAGTTAAGAATCCTTCTTTGTTGTTTCTTATATTAACATTTTAAAATATATATTTTTTAATTTTAAAAATTTTATTTTATTTCGCTTTATTCTTAAAAAAAGTCAAAATAATGACTTTTTTTAAGAATTTATTATTTTTTGGAATTATTAGGTCCTTTATAAAAAAAAGAGAGACTTAAGCCCCTCTTAAATCTGCTTTAAATTTATCGGTGACAGCGTGAATAATCGCTTTTGACAATTTATTTATATCTTTGTCGGTAAAGGTTCTTTCAGTTGGCTCGAGTGAAATTTGAAAAGCTAATGATTTTTTATTTTCAGGTATGCCCTTCCCACGATAAATATCAAAAATTTGAATTGAATTCAAAAGAGCAGGTATTTCATTTCTAATAATTTCATTTATAGATTCTGCCACTACAGTATAGAGCTCTTTTCCAGTGACTTTATCATCGAACAAGAAAGCAAAGTCTCTTGTAATAATTGGAAATTTTTGCGCACTTACAACTTTTTGAATCACTTTCTTTGGCAGAAAAGATTTTTGCATTAATAACGCAACATTTAATTCAAAGACATAGCAAGGCGATTCGATTTCATAATTGCGCATTGTATTTGGATGTAGTTCACCAGCCCAGCCAAGTGAAACAGATTCATTATTATCATCGAGTATATAAAATCCAACTCTTCTGCCTGGGTGAAGGGCATTTGCTATTGGATGAACTTTAGTATCTGAGTTTGTTTCTTTATCTGATAATTTAATAAATGATATGTCAACTCCGACGCATCGACAAATTTCTTGAATATGAGCCATTATATCATGAAGAGACCACTGAATTTCAGTTGTATTTTGCCAAGATTTATCAATTTTATTGCCAAAGCACACTCCTGCTAAACGTGGAGTTTCCACCGGCCGCTTGTTCTGAGAGGGCTCTCTTGAATAAGAATAACCTCGAGAATAATGATATTCTAAAGTTTGCTCGAATACTTCTGCCAGTTCATTTTGTAGCCCAATCCTTTCACCATTTAACTGAAAAACTCTTTCACCCTCATTGTCATGATTTTGAAATGTTCGACAGGAGTGAAATAGTTGCCCACTTTTCACTCCATAACTTATATTACGCCCAACTTTTCTTAATAAATCAGGAATAAGTGTTGTGTGCATAAGTGGCTCATCGCCTATTATTGGATTCATTAAAGCAACAGGTTCACCCAATGAATTAATAGAACTTATTCCTAATTTTTTATAATCATCTGCACGCATAAAATGTAAGCTAATAACTTCATTGTAGCCGAGAGCTGCACAACGTGAACTTATTTTTTCATTGAAGGCAAACTGTGGATCATCATGATTGACAATTGCGACTGAGTGAAATGGAGATGAAGGAATGGAGTCTATACCGACAATGCGTATGAATTCTTCTACTAAATCAGCATTTCCAGCAATATCCTGCTTTCTCCAACTGGGCACTGTTACTTTATATTTTTCATCAGTTTGTTTATTTAAAGTAAAGCCAAGTGAAGAAATAATACTGAGCTGCTCTTTAAATGGTAAAATATGCGCGCCTAAAACTTTCTCTTGATCCTGAGAACTATAATCTATTTCAATAGTGTTAGCGTGGGTTAATAGCATAGGTTTTTTATGCATATCAATTGAATGAACGGATCCGCAATAAAGTGGTTTACTATGGCTTTCTGTTGAAATGATTGCAAAGAATTCAATTGCAGCTTTGTAGCGTTGCTCTGCATCTATACCTTTTTCAAATAAAAAACTTGCATCTGTTTGGCGGCCATACCGACGCGATGTTCTACGCACAGCTACAGAATTTGGATTAGCAAATTCAACAACTATTTTCTTACTTTGGCTCGAAACTTTTGAATGTTCGCCTCCTAAAACGCCAAGTATTGCTTGTGCTCCTTCAATATCTGCGACAATTCCATCGAATGTATCTAAATTTCTTTCTTTGCCATCAAGACCAATGAACTTCTCGCCTGCTTTTGCATTGCGGAGAATTAATTTTTTAGCTTTAGGTTCTTGTGCTGAGAGTTTTTCTAAGTCAAATGCATGGTTTGGTTGACCGTAAGCTAGCAGAACATAATTAGATGTATCAACAATATTGTTGATTGAATTTTGGCCAAGAGCTTCAAGTAAATTTCTCAACCAAGCAGGACTTGCTTTCACTTCAATACTGTCAATTAAAACAAAAAAAGCAGGAATATCTAAGTGATTTTCACATGAAAAAGAAATATCGCCGCATTTTGCAGAAGCATTTTTTAGCGCATCTGCTTTAATATTTTCTTCTGTTAAAGAGATTTTATTGGCAAATTCAGCATCTTTTTTGAGACTATATGGAATTTTAGCATAGCTAAATCCTGCGATAAGCTCACGTGCAACACCTTCATGGGAAAGCATATCCGGACGGTTAGGTGTCACGCTTAATTCAAGTAAGGTGTCCATCATATTGAGAGCATGAAATACAGGATAGCCCAGTTTATTTTTAAGAACTTTACTTGAAATTCCTCCTTGTGCATCAATATCGAGTTCCCAAATTCCATCGCCATCAATTTCTTTATTGGTAGGGAGGTTCAGTTCCTCACGTGCACAAAGCATTCCGTTGCTTTCGACGTCACGGATTTTGGATGGTTTAATTTCTAAACCATTTGGCAGTTTTGTAGATGGAAGAGCTACGGCAACATAGAGATCAGCTCGTGCATTGGGCGCTCCACAGACAATTTGTCTCAAGGTCGATTCTCCGACATCGACATGACATATTTGTAATTTTCCGGCAGTCGGATGTGGTTCAATTTTTTCAATATATCCTACGACAACGGTTTCAAGTCCTGAGCCCCAAACATTGATACTGTCAACTTCAAATCCTTGGCGAGTTAAAAGTGGAGCGATTTTGTCGAGATCATAAAGAGTTTCTAATATATTTTTTCCATTGATATTTATATTTTTAGTAATCTTAGGGAGAGTTAAGAAACGTTCGACAAAATTTAAACTTGCTAGCATGACATTTACCTTATTGCTGTATTTTTTAAACGAGTCCGAATGACTTTAAGAAAGACACATTGCCGTCAATGAATGAACGCAAATCTGAAACTGCAAAACGATCTTTTGCAATACGATCAACGCCAAAACCAAAAGCAATTCCGCCGTAAACGGAAGAGTCAATCCCACAGCTTTCAAGAACTTTTTTATTTACAACCCCGCAGCCGCCGATTTCTGACCAACCGGTATGCTTGCAACTGCGACAGCCTGTACCAAAGCACTGTTGACATTCAACATCAACTTCTGCACTTGGTTCTGTAAATGGAAAATAACTCGAACGGAAACGTAATTTAACGGAGCGACCAAATGCTGCATTTAAGAGTTCATTGATGGTGTGACGTAAATGTCCCATATGAATGCCTTTATCAACAACAAGGCATTCAATTTGACGAAATGCAGGTAAGTGAGTCATGTCAAATTCATTGCGATAAACGCAGCCAGGACAAACGATTTTTAACGGTAATTTTCGTTCTTTCATAGCATGACTTTGTACATTACTCGTATGTGTTCTTAAAACCCATTCACTCGCAAGAAAAAATGTATCTTGCATTTCCCGTGCAGGGTGATCTTTTAGAACATTCAAGGCTTCAAAATTATAAAAGTCATTGTCTATTTCTGGACCATCGACGACAGAAAACCCCATGCGTTGAAAGGGCACCATAAGGTCGCGCATAACAGTTATTACGGGATGACGGGAGCCGAGATTTAATTGGCTAAATGGCAATGTGATATCGTCCGTTTCCGAATTTAATTTTTTATTTTCAACTTGAATTCTATAACTCTCTGAAAAAGTTTTAAAGCTGCTTTCAATTTCCGCTTTCAGTTCATTGATTTTAGCCCCTGCATTTTTACGCTCTTCAGCAGGTATATTGCGCAGAGATTTAAGCCACTCTTGGAGGGGGGATTTTTTACCAGTGAAGCGAATGCGAATTTCTTCCATAATATCATTGGAGAATATGTTTAAATCAGGAGAGTTTAAGCCATTTTCACCAACCACTTGAGTTAAGCGAACGCGCTCGTCATTGATATGTTTAATGAGTTCTTCAATATTTTGATATGAAACAGATATGGGGGCTGTTAAAATATTTTTAATTTCCTCAATTCCTGACATAAAGCATTCTTCTCCAATAGTTGATCCGATACAAATAATGCTAAAAATACAAGCAAAAGTCCTTTTTGCAGTATCAAATTAAGACATTTTAGCTTATAGCCCGACTTTTCTAAATAGCAATCATAAAGAATATAAACTCCTTATAATTAAAATAATAGATGATTAATCTGTTAATTATATCAGAAATTATCTGCAGTATATTTTTTTATTAATGAATAATCAAGCTGTGGTTTGAATTTCTATATAACTAAAGGAGTAAAAATGAAAATCCAGATTGCTTTCTCTTATATTCTTTCAATGGCTCTGTTGGCGAGTTGTGGCACAAAAAAAGATGGAGATGTTAAAGAGAATGTCATTTATGTAAGTTCTCCAAGGCCTCAATTGGTCGCAAAATCCAATCAATTAATCTTAAAACCAAGCAAGAATAACGATGGTACTTATTTTTCTCTTACAGGGAAATGGGCAGTGCCAGAAAATGTTTATTCAGTCAAAATTATAGGTTGCTCAGGTGGCAATGGTGGAGGCGGTGGAGGAGCTGGCGGAGAAGGAGGGGGAGCTTTCGAAGGTTCATGGGGAAATACCTCACTTGGGGGGAATGGTTCCGCAGGTGGCGATGCCAATGGAGAAGTTGCTTCAGGCGAAAGAGGAAACCCAGGAAGACCTGGGCAAAGTTGTTATTCTTATAACTTATCAATAAAGTGCACACCTTTTCAAAACGATCCTCATCGGCTTCATCCTGCAAACTCAGCTTCTATCGGAGGAGAAAATGGAAAATTAGGAGAGCAAACAGAGTTTGGTGAGTTTAAATTTTTATTAGCATTGAAAAATAAAGAAAATATTAAAAATAATAAAAATATTTCTAGTTTTTTAGCTGATTTTGACCAGTATTGCGACGGAGGAGTGGGAGGTCTTGGTGGCCAAGGGGGAGTGGGCGCCAATGGACACAATCCAAACGCTCCTTACCAAGGTGGATTTGGTGGAAATGGGGGGAAAGGCAAAGATGGATACTCTGCATTGGTACAAGAGAAAATCTTGCATGTGCAACCTGGACAGGAAATTCCTTATAAAATCGGTATTGGGGGGAATGGCGGTAGTCGCAGTTTGCAATCGTTACCAGGACAAGGCAGTCGACATCATGAAAATGGTCATCCAAATTCTCCTGGGACAAATGGCGAATCAGGAAAACCTGGGGTGCTCATACTTCAATGGGTGAGTGTTGAATAAATTAAAATGGCTCCTATTTGAATAATATGAGCCATTTTAATTCTTATTTAATATGAGCCGTTTAATACTTATTTTCCATGTGGTGAAAGCATAAGTTTAGGATCAACCCATTCATCAAATTGTTCTGCTGTTAGGTAGCCAAGTGAAAGCGCAGCTTCTTTTAAAGTCGTACCATTTTTATGCGCGGTTTTTGCAATGGAAGCCGCTTTATCATATCCAATATGGGTATTTAACGCTGTCACAAGCATAAGTGATTTATGCATAAGATCATTAATTCGCTCTTTATTGGCTTTTATGCCAGAAGCGCAGTGTTCTTCAAAACCAACAAAGCAGTCCGCCAAGAGGCGAATAGAATGCAGAATATTATGAATAATAACAGGTTTAAAGACGTTTAATTCAAAGTTTCCTTGGCTCGAAGCTACAGTTACAGCAACATGATTACCCATTACTTGGCAACAGGCCATCGTAGCCGCTTCACTTTGCGTCGGATTTACTTTGCCTGGCATAATGGAACTGCCTGGTTCATTTTCTGGAATGGAAATCTCTCCTATTCCACAGCGTGGACCACTTGCAAGCCATCGTATATCGTTGGCAATTTTCATAAATGCAGTTGCAGTTGTATTCAGTGCACCTGAAAGGTTTGCCAGAGCTTCTTGTCCAGCCAGAGCTTGGAATTTATTCGGTGCAGTGACAAAAGGAATTTTTGTAAATTCAGATAATCTTTTAGCGATTCCTTTTGCATAACTTTTATGAGAATTCAAGCCTGTACCAACAGCTGTGCCTCCTGCAGCAAGCTCATAAACCATTTCCATTGAGTTCAGAACTGCTTTCTTGCACATTTTAAGTTGCATAGCCCAACCGCTCACTTCGTCACCAAGAGTCAAAGGTGTGGCGTCTTGTAAATGCGTTCTGCCAATTTTAACGATGTCTGCGAATTCTTTGGCTTTGGCTTCGAAGGTTGCAATGATTTTATCGATTGCAGGAATAAAATTTTCATGCACAGCAATTGCTGCTGCAACGTGCATTGCGGTTGGGAAACTGTCATTCGTACTTTGCCCGCGATTAACATCATCATTTGGGTGAATTGGTTTTTTGCTCCCAATCACTCCCCCTGCAATTTCAATCGCTCTATTCGAAATCACTTCATTGAAATTCATATTGGATTGAGTACCCGATCCCGTTTGCCATACGACGAGCGGAAAGTGATCGTCAAATTTTCCTTCAATGACTTCGTCAGCTGCCTGACTGATCAATTTCTCTTTTTCGTTTGCGAGCTCTCCCAATTCTGCATTTACTTGTGCGGCGGCCTTCTTGACAAGCGCATAAGCTCTTATAAATACTCGAGGAAAACGCTCTCCACTGATTTTGAAGTTTTGAAAACTGCGTTGCGTCTGAGCTCCCCAATAAGCATCTTGTGGGACTGCAATTTCGCCCATGCTATCTGTTTCTATACGTGTAGACATAGTAGAATCTCCTAAAAGAGAAAACGAATGAATAGGATTTTCCTTTCCTAATGTAATTAGAAAGGCCGACCTAATACTTATAGGATTGAGGCGTCAATGTAGCAAGTTTCGAAGGAGCTAAAGAGAGTCACTCGAAGTCCGATATGTTGACATCTATATGAACACAACTGCTTTGAGGTATGATCAATGGAAGTGGTCGTTAATAATACAACAGTTGAATTCTCTGGCCTCCTTAATGAAGAATCCTCAGTGGAATTAATTAAGCAAGGGCTTGAACAAGCAGTTAAAAATTCAGCTTCAAAAAAAGAAGTCAACCTCGATTTTTCTAAAGTAAAACGCGCAAACTCATGTGGAATTCTTGCTTGGTATAAAATCCTTGATACTTTTGATTGTACTTTTGTATATATAAATGCGCCAAGATGGTTGGTCGAACAGTTTAATATCAGTGATTTTCTCAGTGACAAAACCCGTGTACAAAGTATTTATGCAAATTTTTATTGTCCATCAAATGATACCCATGAAGTTTTATTATTGACTTTAGGAAATGAAATTCCAATTTTAGATAATTATGATGAGTTTAGCTTGGTTTTAAAAAATAAAGATGGTCTTGATCTCGAAATTGACTTTGAACCAAGTGAGTATTTTTATTTTATCTCATCAAATCCCCAAAGGTTTAAGAAGGAGGCAGCTTGAAAGTTGTCTGTTTTTTACCCGACTCAATTGCTTTTCAAAATAAACTGGGGATGCTCACTCGCTCAGCAGGTGTAAATTTTCAACCTTGCACAAGTGAAGAAGAAGCAAAAGTATTTGCAACTAATGAAAGAAAGGATCGATTTTTTTTGTTTGCTGAAGCTAAAAAGATCGATTTTTTAAAAGACTTTTCTGCAAATTATCCTGAATGTCGAATTGTCGTTATTCTGCAAGAATCTTTACAAAGAGTTATTCCGAGTTTAATTGATTGTTCCAATATTCAATGTTTCGTTGCAACAAATAATGGTGAATTCGATGCGCGTGAATTGATTATGTTGCTTAAAAAATTTGAGTCAAAAGATTATCCAGGCCTTGAAAAACATTTAAATTTCCCTGCTGTTTTTAAAGAAAAAAGAATTAAATCCCAAAGTGATAAAAGAGATGCAATTAAAATATTGGAAGAATTTATATTAAAAATTGGTGGCAATTCTGATCGTTTTGATCAATATGCGCAAAGGGTCTGTGATTTAGCAGATGAATTGTTACTTAATGCCGTTTTTGATGCCAACCCAAGATTAAAAACAGCTGATAGAAGTGCTCCCTTTGAGTTAATTGATACAGAATCTGTCAGAATTAAATGGGGATTTGATGGTGAAGTTTTCGGACTATCCGTTGCAGATCCATTTGGTTCATTGAGTAAAAAAACAGTCATGCAGTATTTAGATGAAAATCAAAAAACAGAACATATAGGAAAACGCGATAGCGGAGGATTAGGAATAAAATTAATTTTTGAAAGACTGCATCACTATATAGTTAATGTAAATCCAGGAAAAATGACTGAAATCGTTTGCCTGATGCGCTTTGAAAAAAGATTCAAAGACTTTGATAAAAGACTAAGGAGTTTCCACTATTTTAAAGTTGAGGACTCTCAATAAAAATGGCTTCAGAATTAAGCAAGGACTTGGACAAAGCTCTTGCTTCGCAAATTCTAAAAAATGTTTCAACCGGTATTGCCTTATTTAATTCTGGCGATCGATATATGTATTGGTGCAATGCTACTTTTAAGAAACAAACATGGTTCGGTGGCGTTGGAAAATCTGCTGCAAAAGTAAATATAGATGATCTTTTTGAAGCAAAAGATCAGCCTTTAATTTATGAATTATTCAATATTGCCTTAAAATTAGGTCAGGCCTATGACTATCAAAGGCAAGTACGGAGAGGTCCGGTTGGTTCTTTTCCTGCTGAAATTAAATTGCACAAAATACCGATAGCAAACAATGAAATATTAATTTGCATGGAAATTTCAGATTTAAGTTTAACTAAAATGTATGATGAACTGCAGAATACACATGCACAAATGCGTGATAAATTAGCTGACTTAATGACAACCCAAGCAGAACTGCATTATTCAGTTCGTATGAATACAATCTCAGAAATTGGTGCGGATATTGCTCATCAGTTGATAAATCCAATTACAATGTGCCGAGGGATTTTACAAACACAAATTTTACCCGCCTTAAATACAAATAACACAGCGCAGGATGATTTAAAAAAGGCCTTGCAATATATGCAAGACATTCAAGATCTCGCTGTCTGGTTTAGAAAGTTTTCCAATCCAAAATTATCTGAAACACAAATATCAAATGTCATGAGCATGGTAGATGATGCCTTAATGCTGAATGTTCATCGCTTTACGACGCAAGGTATTACTTATAAAATTCGTAAAGATGACACATATGATCCCACTGTTGTAGCAAACCCAGTAAATTTTATAATGTGGTTAAATGCGGCATTTGCAGAACTTTGTGACGTTATAACACAAGGTAACAGTGTAATTTATATTGATATCAACGGGAATGAAGATTTTGTTACGATATCGGCGCAATGCTCATGTATCCCTGGTGGTAAACAAAAAGTAGAAATTGCGACTCTCGAAAAATTTGCAAATAAAATGCCCGGCAGTGCAAAATTTGAAGCCATGCTGCAAGAGTCACATATTTTATTTAGTATCGGCTTAACCTGTTTCCAAGAAGAAGAGTCACAAAAAGAAGAAGGAACAGAAAATACCGAGATAGGGACAACGCAAAAATACACAGGCAGTGCGAAGCCGCTCGTTCTCATAGTGGATGACGAATCAGATATTCGCAGACTGGTTAAACGTGCAATGAAACAATCGGGCTGGGAATCGGTAGAGGCAGAAGACGGACTTCAAGCTCTAGAGTATTTCCAACAAGAAGATAAAAAAGCGATTGCCGAAAGAATTGTGGCAATAATAAGCGATGTGCGCATGCCGAGAATGACTGGCCCCCACTTTTTGGTTGCCTTGCGTGAAGAAAAAGTAAACACACCCTTTATCTTTTTTAGCAGCAACATTGTTGATCAAGGTGATGGTGGTTTTAAATATGAAAATGTATTTTATATGACAAAAGAATCGGGCATGGATGCACTCAAGAAAATAGTCGCTCGTTTCATGCCTGCCGTTACGAATGGGGATGCTGTTGAGGCGAAGAGTTAAAAAAGTTCTAAAATCTCTTGCGCATCAAGCCTGAATCGTTTTTAATCATTTACATGATCATTTTGAATTAAATAGAGTATAGTGGATACTTTAACATTTTAGAATAATTGATTTTAGTGGATTTAGCTGTTAAAATCTCTTGGTTCTTATAACTTTTATTTTGGCTATAATTTCATGTTAATAAAATTAAATTTATTATTAAAATTCATTGGTAAAAAAGCTGTTATTTGGTTATGTATTGGATTTTTTTCTTCAATATTATTAGGGTTTGTTGATTTATCAATATCATTATTCATTCAATTATTTCTTGTAAATTTAGGGTTTATTAATGAAAATATAAAAGTTTATGGATATACTATACCAAGACTTTCTTCCGAGTATATTATTATTTTATTATTATTGATTGGAATAATTCGATTTACAGGACAACTCTTTTCCAGCAATAGTATTTCATTTGTTTTAGATTTTATAAATTGCAGACTCAGAAACTTAGTTATTCATGATATGCTATTTAAGTCTTCAAAAAGTATAAATAGTGCTTCTGAAGTTAATTTTAAAATATCGGAACTCTTTCCTAAAGCTTCCTCTTTTATATCATCTAGTATTTCTTTGTTATCATCTTTATTACAATGTATATGCGTTTTATTATTTATGTTTATTACCACTTGGAAGGAATCAATCATAGCTTTATTAGGGATTTTTCTCATAGGTTTTCTTATTAGAAAGATAAATAATAGTGTCAGAAAAACTGCTTCAGCTGTTCCAGCGGAACAGCATAAATTAATTTCTGGTATTGAAAAAGTTTCTAGAAATTTACTTTTTATAAGTGTCATGAGGACTCAATTAAAAGAACAAAAAGATCTTGTGGAAAGTGCGATCAATTATTCATCTTTCTCTATTAGAACAAATTTTTTGAATAACTTAGCAGTAACTTTATCACCATTTTTAGGGATTATTCTTCTTATTATAATTATTTGTATGAGCCAAATTTTTTGGCAAACACCAGGTTTGGTTCTCCTTTCATTTCTCTATTTATTAATTCGATTTATTCAAAATTTATCTTCATTAGTTGGATTATTTGGAATACTAAACATATACTATCCACAATTTAAAGCAACGATGAAATATTTTCACGACTATCCTCAAAATGAAAAAGAAGAAGCGTTAAAGTTTTCAAATAATATAAAATTTTATGGAGAAAGTAGCAGATATAATTTAATTAGAACATCCAATAATAATCAATTAACACCGAAATTAAATAAAGAAAAAGTGGAAACAAAGCAGCAATCAATACCACCGTCAATTTTATTTAATGAAGTCTCATTTTGTTACTCTCCCAGTCAAAAAAATGTTATTCAAAATTTAAATTTTTTTGTAAAACCAGGTTCACAAATAGGGATTATAGGACCAAGTGGAGCTGGTAAAAGCACTATCCTTATGCTTTTACTAAATATCTTAATTCCGCAAAAAGGAGAAATTAAAATTGATCAAGCTCCTGTTCAAGATTTTTTTAAAAACTCTGACAATATGATTGGTTATGTAGGTCCTGAACCTTTTCTTATTAAGGGGACTTTACGTGAAAATGTGATATATGGAATACAACGAGATGTTATAGATGAAGAAATTCTTGAATCTTGTGAAAAAGCGAACTTAAAGGAGCTTGTTCTAGAAAAAGGGTTTGATTACGAAATAAGTGAAGATCATGCAGGTTTATCTGCTGGGCAAAAGCAACGGCTTTGTTTAGCGAGAGCATTGCTGAATAACCCCAAACTACTTGTGCTTGACGAAGCCACAGCTAACTTAGATGATGCTTCGGAAAGTAGCATTGCAGAATCAATACATAATTTTAAAGGTATTTGTACAGTTGTTATCGTTTCCCACAGACCTGGTATTCTTAAAGGGGTTGATAATATAATTAAGTTGGTATAGGAATTTAATATCTTATAAATATCTCAAACATAATTGTCATGGAGACTTATTATATGCATAATTTAAGTTCTTTATTTTCTTTAAAAGATAAATATATTCTTATCACCGGGGCGGCTGGATTATTAGGTATTAAACATGCGGAAGCGATTGCACTTGCTGGTGGCAAACCTATATTAACAGATATAAACACTGATTCCCTAAAAAGAATTTCTGAAGAAATAGAAAATAAATATAACACTACCTGTCTTTTTTTCAAGATGGATGTTACTTCTGAAATCAGTGTTAATGAAATATATAATATTTTAAAAGGAAAAAATATTTTCGTAAATGTCTTAATAAATAATGCTGCGAGAAATCCTAAGGTTGAGGACTCTACTAATAAATTAAATCTGCGTAATAGATTAGAATTTTTAGATTTAGAATCTTGGAATTTAGATATTTCTGTTGGTTTAACTGGCGCTGTAATTTGTTCTAAAGTATTTGGTACTTGTATGGCAAATCGAAAAAAGGGAAATATTATTAATATTTCTTCAGATTTAGGAATCATTGCCCCTGATCAAAGACTCTATAGAAAAGAAAATCTTTTAGATTCTGAACAAGATGTTAAACCAGCTAGTTACTCTGTTGTGAAACACGGTTTAATTGGTTTAACAAAATATTTTGCTAGTTATTGGGGGGATAAAAATGTTAGATGTAATGCTCTTTCTCCTGGAGGTATTTTAAACGAACAAAATTCTACTTTTTTAAAAAATATCCAAGATCGAATTCCACTTGGAAGGATGGCTTATGCAGATGAATATCAAGGAGCAATTATATTTCTAAGCTCTGATGCTTCCTCTTACATGAATGGTTCAAACTTAATTATGGATGGAGGAAGATCAATCTGGTAAATAAAAAATATTTTCCTAATTTAATTAAAAGTTTTATATCTAATAGGAAAAAAAATAATGCTAGAAAATTTATTTTTGAAATTAGATAGTGCATCATCCATATTCAGCTGTTTAAATCAACTAGAAAAAAATACGAAGGGATTTTTATTAATTACTAATGATACTGATGAGATTATAGGAGTTTTAACAGATGGTGATATTCGAAGAGCTTATATAAATGGAGCAGAATCAAATGATCTACCAGATAAATATATTAATAAGGATTTTATTTATTTGGAAACTAACTATTCTCGAGAAAAAGCTTTAAAATTATTTGATCAAGGTAAAAAATTCATACCTATAATTGAAAATAAAAAAGTAATAGATGTGATTTTTCCACAAAGTCTTAAGTATATAGAATCAAAAGATATCATTGCAAGAAGCAAATCTCCCGTCAGAGTAAGCTTTGGTGGAGGAGGTACCGATCTCAGTTCTTTTTTTCTAGAGCATACTGGAGCAGTCCTCAATGCAACAATTAATTTGTATGCACATTGTTTTTTAAAAAAAAGAAATGATTGCATCATCTCCATTATCTCTCATGATTTTAATCAACATATTACATATCAAAATATTGAAAATATAGAATATGATGGTAAGTTAGATCTTATTAAGGCTGCTATAAATCTTTTAAAACCACCATTTGGATTTAATCTTGAAATTTCTTGTGATTTTCCTCCTCACTCTGGATTAGGTGGATCTTCAGCAGTATTAGCTTCGGTAATCGCTGCATTTAATGAATTTCGAGAAGATAAATTAAATCGTTATGAAATAGCAGAATTAGCCTTTCAAGCAGAAAGAATTGAATTATCCATATCTGGAGGTTGGCAAGATCAATATGCCTCCGTTTTTGGAGGATTTAACTTTATAGAATTTAGCGCTTCTAAAAATGAAGTATTTTCACTTAAAATCCCATATGATGTACTCAATGAATTAGAAGCTCGATTTGTTTTATGTTTTTCTGGAGAAGAACACCCAATTGGTAAAATACATGAACAGCAAAAATTACAAATGAAGAAAAGTCATATTATTAATTTAGCTCATAGAACAAGGGAAATTGCTTACGAAATGAAATCTTCATTATTAAGAGGAAATTTGGATGCATTTGGCGTTTTATTGCACGAATGTTGGTGTCTAAAAAAGAATTTTGCAGATGAAATTTCAAATCCTTATGTAAATGAAATTTACGATTTCGCATTACAAAATGGTGCTGTCGGCGGTAAAATCCTAGGAGCTGGTGGAGGAGGATTTTTTTTATTCCAATCAAAAATTGACAAAAAAGGTAATCTTTGCTCTGCACTTAAAAATAAAAATTTATTAGTCAAAGATTTTATATTTGAAGACCGAGGTGTTCGCTCATGGGTTATAAGAACAAATGCATAGATTATAAGGAAGGATTTCATGATTAAAAATATTTCTCAAAATAAAACTTTTTCAATTGGAAATCGAATAGTGGGAATTAATAATCCTACATTTATTATAGCTGAAATTGGAAATAATCATAATAGTGATTTAAAATTAGCCAAAGATCTCGTTGAAGCAGCAATTGATTGTGGAGTCGATGCAGTTAAATTTCAAATGAGAAATATGGAATCTTTATATGGTAAAAACTATTCATTAAAAAATACAGAAGCAGATCTTTCCACGCAATATACAATTGATCTTTTAGAGAAATTCCAATTGAAAAATCATGAAATGCAAGAAATATTCGATTATTGTAAACAAAAAAATATAATTGCTTTCTGTACACCATGGGATATCCCTAGCGTTGAAGTTCTAAATAATTTTGATATTCCTATTTTTAAAGTTGCCTCGGCAGATCTTACAAATCATCAGCTCTTAAAAGAAATTGCAAAATCCAAAAAACCCATGATTTGTTCATCGGGCATGTCCACTCAGAATGAAATACAAATAGCAATTGATCTTCTAAATTCAATAAACGCTTCTTATGCAATATTACATTGCAATTCAACTTATCCTACTCCATATAAAGATGTTCATCTAGAATATTTAAAACAGTTACAAAGAATGACGCCAATTGTTGGGTACTCTGGACACGAAAGAGGTATAGAAGTTCCCATTGCTGCAGTTGCTTTAGGTGCAAAAATTATCGAAAAACATTTTACATTTGATAAAAAAATGGAGGGTAATGATCACAGAATTAGTTTATTACCCCACGAAATGAAAGAAATGGTTCGATGTATAAGAAATGTAGAAGCATCTTTAGGGTATGAATGTTATGAAAGAAAGATAAGCCAAGGCGAACTTATAAATAGAGAAAACCTTGCAAAAAGCATTGTGGCAAAGGTTGATATTAATGAAGGAACAATTCTATCTGAAGATATGTTTCAATTTTTGAGCCCCGGTAAAGGTCTTCAACCTTATAAATTACAATACTTAGTCAATAATAAATCTACAAGAAATATTTCAGCAGGTGAGTTTCTATATGATACAGATCTTCCTGATGAAAAAAGAGTTAAGCCTAAAATTTATAAATTTAAAAGGCCATGGGGGGTGCCTGTTAGGTATCATGACTTTGCAAGTATTATTGAAAATTCAAATCCTGATCTCATCGAGTTTCATTTAAGTTATAAAGATATAGATGAAAATATTCCCAGATTTTTTAAGAGGAAGTATTCCCAAGGATTTGTTGTTCATGCACCTGAATTATTTTCTGGAGATCATCTTCTTGACTTATGCTCATCAGATTTAAGTTACAAAGAGAAATCTATAGAAAATATGAAGCGAGTTGTTGCAATAACTAAAGAACTTAAAAAATATTTTCCGAATGAAAAAAAGCCTTTAATTGTTGCAAACGTTGGAGGTTTTACCCAAAATGCCCCCCTTCCTGATGAAGCTCGAATGCCTCTTTATTATAATTTATTAAAAAGTTTTAAAATTTTTGAAGATTCTGAAGTAGAATTAATACCGCAAACAATGGCTCCATTTCCATGGCATATGGGGGGACAGCAGTATCAAAATCTTTTTAAATTTCCAGAAGAATGTGATTGGTTTTGTAAAGAGTTTAATTATCGAATGTGCTTAGATTATTCACACGCACATTTGACCTGTAACTTTCACGGGTATACAATGAAACAATATTTAGACTTAGTAGCACCACATACTGCTCATATTCATTTAGGGGATGCTGAAGGTGTAGATGGAGAAGGTCTACAAATTGGAGAGGGTGAAGTCAATTTTACAGAACTCGCTTATTTATTTGATAAATATTGTCCAACAGCTTCTTTTATTCCTGAAATTTGGCAAGGCCATAAAAATGAGGGTGAGGGATTTTGGATTGCTCTTGAAAAATTGGAGAAATGGTTTTGAGAAAAGTTAAAGTAGGGATAATGCAAGGACGCCTTTTACCAAAATACAAGGAAAGATTTCAAGCTCATCCTATCGGATATTGGCAGGATGAATTTCCTTTAGCTTCAACCTTAAACTTAGATTGTATCGAATTTATTTTAGATTGCAACGATTATGAAAAAAACCCTTTAATTTACACTGGCGGAATAGAAGAGATTCTTAAAATTTCAAAACAAACTAATGTTGAAGTGTTAAGTATATGTGCTGATTTTTTTATGGAATGTTCACTTCATAACAATGACTCTTATAAAGTTAGAGAAGGCATAGAAATATTAAAACATCTTATTAGTATTTCTCCAAAATTAGGGGTTAAAAACATTGTAATTCCTTGTGTAGATTCTTCATCGTTAAATACAGAGCAGGATAAAAATAAATTTGTAAACTCTCTATCAGAATGCCTAATAGACGCAGAAAAAAATTCTGTTTGTCTTGCACTTGAAACTGATTTAAATCCATTTGATTTTTATAACCTTTTAAAAATGTTTCCTTCTGAAAATGTTAAAGTAAATTATGATATAGGTAATAGCGCTTCAATAGGCTATAATCCTTGTGAAGAATTTAAAAATTATGGGTCATTAATTACTAATATTCATATTAAAGATCGAATTAAAAATGGAAAATCTGTTTTTTTTGGAAAAGGAGACGCTTGTTTTGAAAATGTATTTAATGAACTAAAAAAAATAAATTACAGTGGGATTTTAATAATGCAAGCTTACAGAGATGACCAGGGAGTTTCTATATTTATAGAGCAGTATAACTGGATTAAGAAAATAATTAATAATTATTTAGAGCTTAATTTATGAGAATATATGCAATTATACCTGCACGAGGAGGATCCAAAGGGGTTCCTAAAAAAAATATAAAGACTCTTGCTGGTATTCCATTAATCGCCTATTCCATTGCCGCAGCGAAACTCTGCACACATATTGAAAAAATAATTATTTCTACTGATTGTGAAGAAATAGCATTTATTGCAAAAAAATATGGGGTGGAAGTTCCTTTTTTGAGACCTAAAGAAATCTCTTTAGATTCATCAACCGATCTTGAGTTTATGCTTCATGCAATTCATTGGTTAAATAAACAAAAAATTGAAATTCCAGATTATTGGATGCATCTAAGAGTAACAACTCCAATTAGAGAAATAGGTGTTTTAAATTCATCGATTGATATGTTTATTAATAATGCTCAAGCAACTTCGCTGCGCTCTGCGCATGAAGCGCCAGAAACACCTTTTAAATGGTTTATAAAAGACCAAACTAATAACTATTTTGAACCTTTAGCTGGTCATTCAAATTACTTAAACGTTCCAAGGCAGTTAGTTCAAAAAGTATATGTTCCTAATGGATATGTTGATATCCTGAATACAGCAATCTTATTAGAGAATAATTCAATGCATGGTAATAAAATACTAGCTTTTGAAACTCCCTTTTGTACTGAAATTGATACAATTAATGATTTTGAATTCTTAGAGTTTCAGATTCAAAATAAAAATTTAGAAATATTAAAATTCCTAAAAGAAAATAACTGATAATAAAAATGAGTAAATTATGGCGCATCAACCATTTCAAAATAAAAATGTTCTAGTTACAGGCTCATCTAAAGGTATTGGCTGTGGAATTGCAAATGAATTTTTAAAAAATGGAGCAAATGTTTGTTATACAGCAAGAACACTTGCTTCATTTCAAAATACACAATTTCCCGAAAATTATATGAATAATAGAATTGTAAAACCATGCGATTTTACTTTGCCTAAATCTATTGCGTCTCTAAGGCAAGAACTAGAAATTGAATTTAGAACACTTGATATATTAGTTTGTAATGTTGGAACTGGAAACAGTTCTTTAGACACCATACCTGAGTATAGTCCTTTTAATAATATTTTTGACCAAAATTTTAATTCAGCTGTTAATACTGTTAGAGAGTTTCTATCTTTGCTTGAAAATGCTAAAGGTTGTATATTGTTCATTGGGTCAATTTGTGGTCAGGAAGCCTTTGATGCTCCAATAGATTATTCAGTTGCAAAATCTGCATTACACTCATTTTCGAAACATCTTTCTAAAAAAATTGCAAACAAAGGAATTAGAGTTAATTGTCTTGCACTTGGTAATATTTATTTTCCTGGTGGAACATGGGATAAAAAAATGATTGCTGATCCGTCCAGAGTAAAAAAAATGATTGAGCAAAATGTCCCAATGAAACGATTTGGTACATTAGAAGATGTTGCAAATGCATCATTATTTCTTTGTTCTGAAAAAGCGTCTTTTATTACGGGCTCTATTTTAACTGTCGATGGAGGACAAACAAATTGTTTTCATTAAAGGATGATATAATTTGATAAAAAATCAAAGTATAAATTATCAAGACTATTGTGTTGCTATACTTGCTGGTGGCAAAGGTACACGAATTCAATCTCTTTTTCCAGATATCCCAAAACCACTTGTTGAAATTGCTGGAAAACAAGTATTACTTAGGCAGATTGATTTTTTTCTAGAATATGGAGTAAAAAAAATTATAGTACTTGCTGGATTTAGGGGAGAAGTTATAAAAGAACGACTTTATAAAAAATATAATAATTTAATTGACGTTGTTATAGAAGAAACTCCTCTTGGCACTTCGGGGTGTCTGTCTCTTATTAAAAAAAGTATAAATACGAAATATTTAATTTTTGTAAGCGGAGATCTTGTTTTTGATATAGATTTAGAAAGATTTTGTTCTTTTCACCAGGGAAAAAAAGCACAATGCACTCTTACTGTTCACTCTAACTTTCATCCAATGGATGCAGATCTTATATCGTTTGATGAAATAACTCTGAAAGTAATCGCTCTATTAGTACGACCTCATCCTCAAGGTAGTTATTATCTAAATAATGTAAATGCAGCAATATCTATATTAAACGTAGAATTATTGTCTTATATTGAAGAAAATAATCCAAAAAACTTTGAGAGAGATTTTATTCCTCTTCTTGTGAAAAATAAAATTGATATTTACGCATACAAATCAATTGAATATATTAGAGATATGGGAACTCCAGAAAGATTTAATAGAGTTAGTAATGATCTAAGTAAATTTTTACCAGAAAAGCTAAAGTATTCATTTAAAAAGAAATCAATATTCATTGACATGGCAACTCTTGAAAAGGTATTTTTAGAAAATAATATATATATTAATAATAAGCTATTATCTGATATTAATAAAATCAATTACTCTGAATTTATACTTACAGGATTTTTTTATAAAAATTCAATTAAAAGAGAATTTATTGAAACTGTTTTAGGTAATAGAAATTTAAAACTTGATACGTTTTTTAATTATTGGGATGATTTTGAAGGCGAGTTAAGAGATTTTATTAATGAATATAATATAAGTGATATATCTTTTTATTCTTTTAATTTTTAGGTTGTAATCAATGACAATAGAAATAATAAGTGGGCTAATTAAAAAATCGATTGAAACAAAACTCAGTATAAATAGAGAAATTAAACTAAATATTTTAAAATCAATTGATTTAATCGTAACTGCTTTTGAAAATAAAAATAAATTGATTATTTGTGGTAATGGTGGAAGTGCCGCAGATAGTCAGCATATTGCTGCAGAATTTGTATCAAAGTTTTTAATTGATAGAAAAGCACTTTTTGCTCTTGCATTAAATTGTAATACTTCCTCTTTAACAGCAATTTCTAATGACTATAATTATGATTATTCTTATTCGAGACAAGTTGAAGCTTTTGGAACCAAAAATGACATTTTATGGGGAATATCTACGAGTGGAAATTCAAAAAATGTTTTGAATGCTGTAGAAGTTGCTAAAAGTAAAGGAATGTCTATTATAGGTATGACAGGAAACCAAGGAGGAAAATTAGCCGCGCTATGTGATATTGCAATTAGAGTGCCTTCTGATCATACTCCTAATATACAGGAATGTCATATTATGATCGCTCATATTATTTGTGAAATTGTGGAAGCAAGACTGTTTAAATAAAAATATCAGGGGAGTTATGGGAAGTATAGTGATTGCAGGAAGGCATACTGGTATTCCTGTAGTGAATATGGATATAATGAAAAAGTTTTATCTTAATATTTTAGGTTTTAAAATATTAAGCGAAGAAGTTGAAGATGGAATGTTTATTTCAGAAATACTTGGAATAAATGAAGTAAAAGTACATATCTTAAAGATTATTGCTCCTGATAAATGGATGCTAGAACTATTAAATTATTTAAATTTAGAAATTAAAAAAGAGTCTTTGCATAGAAAAATATTTGATGTCGGTATTGCGCATATTGCATTAACTGTAAAGAATATAGATGAAACATATGTTTTTCTAAAGGAAAATAATGTTAATTTTATTTCTTCTCCTAAAATTTCTCCATCAAAAAACGCAAAGGTTTGCTTTTGCCAAGATCCTGAAGGAAATTATATAGAACTTGTAGAAATATTATAGAAAAAGGAATAAAGGAAAAAGTAAATGTATCAATTTTCGTTAAATCCAATCAATGTGGAAAAGATTACAACAAAATATCGTAATATTGTTACCCAAATACCAAATCCAAAAACTCTTTCGATCATTAATCTATGCCTACAGTCTGAGCCTTTATCTATGAATGATCAATTACCGGTAGTTTGGCATAAAGCAGAAGACTTTCAAATATATGACGTCTCTGGTAATAAATGGATAGATTTCACTTCAACAATTTTTGTTGCTAACATAGGTCATTCGCATCCTAAAGTTTGTGAAGCAATTATAAAAACTGTAAGCGATAAGCTTTTAAATGCTTATTATTACCAGACTGAATTAAGAGCAAAGCTTGTAAATATTTTAATTGAAATAACGCCAGGAGCTTTAAATAAAGTGCTTCTTTTATCGACAGGATCAGAAGCTACAGAAGCCGCATTAAAAATGCTACGATTATATGGAGCAAATCTACATCCAGAAAAAACACTCATTATTGCTTTTGAGGGAGCATTTCATGGTAAAACAATGGGTTCACAAACTCTCGGCGGAAAGCTTGGAGGAAAAAAATGGATTAAATATGTTCATCCTGAAATTTTTCATTTGCCTTACCCATATCCATGGGTTCTGGAAGAAAAAAATATGTCTGGAGAAGAGTTTTTTTATGAAAGCCTTAAAAACTTAAAAAATTCAGGGGTAGATTTATCAAATATTGCAGGTTTTTATGCTGAGCCCTATCAGGGCTGGTGCGCTGTTTTTTTTCCTAAAGACTATATGCAAGCACTCAGAAAATGGTGCGATCAAAATAATTCTCTTTTAGGGTTTGATGAAGTGCAAGCTGGATTTGGAAGAACTGGAAAATTATTCGGTTTTGAACACTTTGAAGTTGAGCCCGATATAATTTGGTGTGGTAAAGCTCTTTCATCAAGTATTCCAGTATCTGCAGTAATTGGTAGAAAAGAATTAATTGACATAGATGCATCGCTAAACAGTACGCATGGCGGTAATCCAATCGGAGCTGCAGCATCACATGCTGCGATTAAAGTTTTATTGGAAGATAATATGGTATTTGAATCCTCCCGAAAAGGAAAAATTATCGAAAAAGAGCTCCATCAATGGCAAAGTGAAAAACCAGGTATTGTTTGTGAAATTTTTGGTGCAGGAATGGTTTGGGCAGTATTTATTAGAAATCCATTTAGTAAAGAATTAGATATTGAGTTAGTTGATAGAATTATAGAGAAATCAATGCAAAAAGGACTCCTATCAATAAGAACCTGTTGTGGAACAATAAAACTTGGGCCACCGTTAAGTATCCAAGATGATGCATTAATTGAAGGTATTCATGTTTTAAAAGAATCATTAAATGATATACTAAAAGAAGGTTATGTAACATGATTGATTATTACATATCGAGCAAAACATTTTTTTAAACTATGATTGGGTTGTTATTTATGGGATTTTCAAAAAAAAATATAAGAGAACTCTTAGATACAGTTGGACTCTATGAGGACTCTGAAGATATTTATGAACAAAAAAATATTGTCTTAAGAGATGGAAGAAATGCTATTTTATGGGAAAATAAAACAAATGGTCATGGAATATTAGATCCAGAATTTTGGGAAAAAAGTAATTATTATCAAGAAGATTATCGGAAAGAATTTTCAGCAAATCTAAATAACTTTACTAACTCTAAAGATCATTTAGAAATTTATAAAGGATTAAACAAGCGACAGTATGAGCAATTTGCACATATGATTACTCACTCAACAAGATTTCTTGAAATTGGTTGTTCTTTTGGTGGGATTATTTCACTTGTTAATCAAAATTCCCTTAGTTGTATTCACGGTATTGAACCAAATAAATATGATTCAGAGTTTATTGCAAACAAATTATCCTCGGCAAGAATATTTAATTCTACTTTCGAAGAGTTTGAACCTAATGATGTAATTTATGATTTAATTGTCAGCTTTGAAGTATTAGAACATGTTATTAATTTAAGTGATTTTGTAATAAAATTGTCTAAGTGTCTTGAGAGAGGAGGTTTTATCAATATTGAAGTACCTAATCATAATGATGCATTATTAAAGTACTATAAGAATTGTGCATATGAGAAATTCTATTATCATAAAGCTCATATTCATTATTTTACTCCAAAATCTTTAAATAATTTATTTGCGCTTCATGGTTTTGAAGGTTCTATTTCAAGTTTTCAAATATACCCATTTTTTAATCAAGTATTTTGGATTTATAATAATAAACCTCAAGCGTCTGCTACAGAAGCTTTATCGTATCCTAAAATTTCAGTAATTAATTGCCATGAAGAATTAGAAATTAATAAATTTTTTGACGATACTCAGGCTAAATATCTTGAATTAATGAATCAGTATTTAATTGGCGATTCTCTTGTTTATTCGGGTAGGAAATTATGAAAAATACAATATTTTATATACTTGAAAGTAAGGAAATAGAGGATAAAAAAATCAATTAAAGAAATCCTTTTAGATTTTAAAATAGTAGATCAATCATCAATTATTAATTTTTATCCCAGAATAAGGGATAATGAGTTTATTAAAGTCTTAAAGTGTATTAAATCTGGTGTAATTTTTCTCAATTCTGATTCTCACATCGATGAGTCTTATTATGAACAAAAAGAAGGTCTTTCCTATTGGGAAAAAGAAACATTTGAATCTATAAAAAATGAGAATTATCTATATGATAAAAGGCGTTCTAATTTTATTAACCCATATATATTAAATAAAACATAGGTTGATATTGGAAGCGGAATTGGGGGTATTCTAGATTTTAATAAGAAAATTGCAAAAAACATTTTTGCAATTGAGCCTCAAAATTATTGTCAAAAAATTATTCAAGAAAGAGGATTTACAATATTCAATAAAACTGATGAACTTCCATCAAATTATTTTGATGTAGCAAGCATGTTTCATGTATTTGAACATCTAAAAAATCCCATTGAGATCCTTGCTTCAATTTATGAAAAATTAAAAATAAATAGTTATTTAATTATAGAAGTTCCTCATGCTAGAGATGCGCTAATTTCATGGTTTGATATTGATGAATTTAAGAAGTTTAGTTTTTGGAGTGAACATCTGATCTTGCATACCCGTGAATCTCTAAGAATTATAGTTGAAAGTATTGGCTTAAATGTTATAAGTATTGAAGGAATTCAGAGATACCCATTATCAAATCATCTTTACTGGTTGACAAATAAAAAACCAGGAGGGCATCTTCTTTGGAATCAATTTTCAAGCAAAACTTTAAATTCGGAATATGAAAATATATTGTCAAAATTAGATATTACAGACTCTCTTATTCTAGTTGCAAAAAAAATATAGTTATTGATAAATTCTATGGTACGGCAAAAAAAAGAAATGCGTGAGAATCACGTCCACATAAAGATTTGCAATCAGTTTGGAAATGATCATTACAATTAAAGGGGTAACCAGTTAATTGAAGCCATTGTGAGAGATTTAACTTTAGATGCGCACCCAATCTCGGTTGAAGTTTTGGTTTTAAAAAGTGTGTTAAATTTTCAAAATACTACATGTAATTCACTTAAATAAATAATTTTTTATGATTTAATGCATGCAAATAAAGTTCGATTATAATACCCAATAAATGGGGGCTTACAATCTTGATCCACACCTAAGGAATAAACTTCTTTGAAACTTGTATTTGACTTAATCCAATTTTTTATAAACTCAGGATTCCAATTATTTAGAGTTCCTTCAAATGCAGATTCGTGTTCTTCACCAGTATCAAGGAATAAGACATGCTTTGTAACATTATCGATTAGTTTAATTAACTCTAATGCTGAAGTGGAATTTTTATTTAAAACAAAATGGTGTAGAACGCTTAAGCAAGAGACAATATCATATTTCTGATTATTATCTATCATCTTTCTAAGACCTAGAACGATGTCGTTATGTATAATTTGACTTTTCTCAATTCCATAAACTTTATAACCAATTTCTAGGCTAATAGGATCTCTTTCGAGCCCAATTGAGTTAAAGCCAATTTTACTGAATTCCTTAACAAACCAGCCATAACTGGATCCAATATCAAGGTATTTTTTATCGACAAATGTATGGTCAAAACTTTGAAGAAAATTCTTCATTTTTTCAAATCTATCAGTAGATTTTCTAATTAGTGCCCATCCAGAAATACCTTATTTAAAACATTTATTCATCTAACAATAAATTGATATTTATTTTTTAAATACAGGATATTCTTCAGTCTAATAAAAACTGATTGATATTTTATTAATTTAGTTTTAATATCGTACTATATTTCCTCCATTTCTATAAAAAATTTACACTTTGTTTGCAAGAATTGTTAAATTATATGAAACTAATGCAGACCAAATATAGCTTTTATAACCAGATAAACCTTTCCATGTTGCGCGATCTAAACCAAATCCTCTTTTTAATGCCGAAATGTTGCTTTCAATTCCAGCACGAAACTTTTTTAATTTATTATAAACGTAACTACTTTTAACTATTTCCAAGATTTTTAATCCACATCTTTTTGAAAAATACACATCTTTAACACCTGATTTCTTTGCATTTAATACATTATCTTTAGAAGAAAACCCGCCATCCGCTGAAATCTGACGAGGAAATCTTTCATAAAGTTTATTTTGTGCGTTTACAAGATCCATGAATTTAATTGCGTCTGATGGATTTCCTTGTTCAATTTGACAATCCAACACTAAATTACTTTTGCCAGTGGTTAAAAATATTTTATGCCCAAACTCAACTTCCCTTCGACTTTTTACAATAACATCTGTGTGTTCTTCAAATATTGAAACTACTTTTTCTTCTGATTTAATAACCTTATGATCTATAATCCTAAATATAGTTTGTGCTAAAATTGCTTCTAAATGAGTTTTTGCATGTTCAAGTTGCTCAATTATTTTTAAAACTTTTTTGCTTTTTTTAAGAGATTTCGCTACTTTAATATAACTATTAATTTGATTATAATTATCACCAGCCTTCACTATTAAATCCCTGTAAATTTCTTCTCTTTTTTCTTGATTATTCGTATTCAGGATTGAAAGAACCATGTTTTTAGCAAGTTTGCAACTAAATTTCAATTTCGATATTTTCAAATTATTATTTTTATTCAATTCTTTTAACTGAAATAAATTTCTTGATAGAACTCTTATACAATCATAAATTAAAGAAGAATCTGTTGGTCTATGTATATTTGTTTCCACCACAGTGCTATCAACTCGTACAGTTCGTCCTTTCTCATATCCTTTTTTTTCTGCGTATTTTACCAATATTATATTTATCTTTTCCCATGTATTAAAGGATATTTTTTTAATATTCTCTTGTAGTGCTGAGTCTGAGTAATATATACCAAATGGTAACTTTACAAAAGCTCGTCCAGACTGTGAATCTGCTAAATGAAATTCAAGCTCTTTATATGTCCACTGTCTTTGCTGTTTCAAAATTGCTGCACAAAATACCATCTCTGATGACCTTCCTGTCGCACCTTTATAGCTTACCATTTTCCCTTGGAGAAGATCCTCGTGAACCCAATCTAGTATTTCTTCATGTTGCTCTAAAATTTCACTCATTTTTTTTAACTCATCAGAATATTCATGGATTGAGTATTGACAAAATAGGTCTGGATATAGTTCAATCTTCTTGCGCATAGTTTGCTTTTCGCCTCGTTCTTTTTAGGGTGTGTTCTCAAATTTTTCCCCAAACGATACAACACCCCATATAAACCATAGAAGCAAAGTTATTTTTACTTTTATCGTAACGGGAAGCAATGCTTCTGAACTGTTTTAATCTAGCAAATAAATTTTCTACTAAATGTCGAATTTTATATAAATGCATATCAAATCCATCATTTGTTTTATCAATAGAATTTTTCTTTTTAGGAATAATGGCTTGAATATTTTTATCTGCTAATTTTTCTCTTATTTTTTTATTACTGTAAGCCCGATCTGCAATTAAATTTTCAGCATTGCTAGCTTCTATGAGTTGATTTCCTATTCTACTGTCGTGAACTTGTCCTTCACTTAAAATAAAGTCTATAGGATTTCCATGTGAGTCTGCAATCATATGTATTTTACTTGAATTTCCACAAACAGCACGACCAATACATTCTTCTTTTTTGCATTTTGAATTTACAGAATGCTGATGCGCTTTCACTATTGTTGAATCTATAAAATTCCATTCATTATCTAATTCTCCTCGAATTTTTAAAAATAACTCGCGCCAAATTCCTAGTTTTGACCAACGATTAAATTTATTAAATACTGTTGAATATGAACCAAACTCCGTTGGTAGATCCCTCCAAGGAGCTCCTGTTCGTAGCTTCCAAAAAACAGCATCCATAAAAATCCTAATTCTATTTGAAAAATGAATTTTAAATTCCTTAAGTATTGGGGCTAGCCTCGACCACATTTGATCTGTTATCATCAACCTTAACATGCTTCCCTCTTTCGTTAGACTTGGTAATCCAACTTTTGCGGGAAGCATGCCAAAAATCAAGTATTCTCAGATATTTGAGAACACACCCTAGTAGATTGTCCATTGATTGTAGTTTGCTTCATTATAGCATCCATGGTAAGCTTTCTTTTATACTGTACTGAAAAAATTTTTGCACTGCATCGGAACCCCAAATCTAGAAATTCGCTCACTCTTATCGCAGACATATTTAAATGTCATCATTTAATACTATTTTTAGAGGCATTACACATAATTATTATTGGACAAAAAATATTAAATTCCGTTTACTTCATAGCGCATTATCCACTTAAAAAAAATTACTTTACTTCAAAGGTATTTAAAGATAATATTTTTCAATTCATCACTAAAGTTTGACTGGCTAGATACCAGGAGGATTTATACATAAGATATATATTTATAAAAATTTAATAAGCAAAAGATTCAAAGAAATAGAAAACCAAACATCTATATTTCCAAAAAGGTACATGACTCCTTCTCAAAAAATAAAATTACCAGAAATTTATAAAATATGCTTTCATTATAAAATAGTTTTATGCATACATGAGGTTTTTGGTGAGAACTATTACAAATTTAATGATTTTCAAGCGCAAAGAAATTCGTTCAGAGCTTCTGGCAATAATGAATGGCATATAGATTGCGGATCTGAAGCAAGAGCCAATTACTTGCATAGAAATGATAATAGACAGTTAAAATGTGGTACAAATCTGCAAGATAATACGATTGAATGGGGTGAAGGAATATATAATCTCCCTATGAAGCATAAAATTCCAATTGATACTTTTATTAAAAGATTTGATTTTAGAATTAAAGATTGGAACAATCTCAGAAGGACTAAAAAAGAAGCGCTTTTAGTTCCAATAAAGACTGGAAATTTTGTTGCGTTCGATTCTAGAATAATACATACATCAGTAGTCCTAACAAAATTAGAAAATCCGCTTATTGAAAAAAAATGTTTTTAAAAATGCCTTTGAAAAAATATAGATATGTTATAAATTGCAACCCAAAATGTCAAGTATACATTGAAGATAACTTTTTGCTATACTCAGAAAGAAAAACATATGATGAGATAGATCCTAACATAAATTCTCTTCTTAACTTATTCTTTAAAGATTATTTAAGATATTTTTATCCTGATTTACTTCCAAATCAATATAATAAATTCGCTTCTGACAATAGAGTCAATGTTGCTTGTTCAAGTAAAGAAAAATTTAATCATTGGGAGAATAAATATAATGAATTTCAGCGTTATAAATGAAGTAGTTAAAAAAACCACTCTAATAAAAACACCGAATGATCTAAATGAAAATATCGATCAAAATCTTCTTTTATTAGGAGTCTGGTGCGATTTATATGAGCAAAAAGATTTTTGGAAAAATAAAGAAAAAAACATATTTAAACATCATAATCAGGATAAAGAAGATTTATCTAAGAATATAAATTATTTAAATAATATTTATGACTTATCCTTAAATGAAATTAGGGATTATTTAAATAATACTCATTGTGTCAATGAAACTAAACAATATTGGCACATTGTTATCGGCCCTTGGCTAAGGGGGTTTATTGATGTTTTTTATGATAGATACTTATCAATTAAAAGAGTGAATAGCGCTTATTCAAAATTAAAAACAAATATAGACCTCTATGATGAATTTTCATTTACTCCTCAAAATTACAATGATTTTTCTATACTGATACCACAGGACAGTTATAATAGTTTTCTATACGCATTTATTCTAAACAATATAATTCACAGTATTGAGTTAATAGAAACGAATAAAAAAATAATTAATTATAAATCTAGCATAGATAAAAATACAAATAAATTTAAATTTAAATTTAAATTAATAAACTTTATTTTAAATTTATATTCAAAAATTATTCCTTTATTCTTATATAAATTTGCATTTATTGATTTTAACATTTCAAAAGATATTTTAAAACTATTTTTTTTACTTAAATCATTTCCTTATTATGAAATTAAAAATAAACAAGAATTATTTTTTTCAGAAATCAACAAAGTTGTTAGACTTAAACTTTTAGAAAATAGAAACTTTAATAATAGAAGCGAATTTTTGGAGCTATTACTAAAAATATTACCGGAACAAATACCAATATGTTACATTGAATCTTATTCAAAGTACTTAAAATATGTACAGAAAAATTACCCAAAAAATCCTAAATTCATTTTTTCTATAGTTTCACAATATACCAATGAAGCATTTAAATATTGGGTAGCAGAGTCAACAAAAAAATCTGCCAAAATAATTTTGCATCAACATGGTGGACATTATGGTATTGGACTATCAAATCGTTTCTTGGAATATGAAGCGTCAATTGCATTCAAATTTATTTCATTTGGTTGGCAAGATCAAAATTTTTCAAATATTTTACCAGCTCCTTCTTATAAGTTAAGCCATTTTAAGAGAGAAGTTAAGTATAATCCTTATGGAAAAATATTGCTAGTACCAATGTCAATTCCAAGATATCCATATCATATGTATAGCGTACCGATTGCAGACTCATATTTAACTTATTTAAATCAACTAGACGAATTTATTATAAAATTAACAACTGAAAATAAAAAAAATCTTTCTATTCGCATTCAGCCCCTTGATAATGCTTATGGTTGGAATTTGCAAAGTCGATGGAAAGATAAATTCCCAAATATAGAAATTTATTCAGGTATAAAGTCATTTTCTAATCATGTTTCTGAATCTAGACTTATTATAACAACATATAATTCAACTACTTTTCTTGAACTTATCTCAGCTAATTATCCCGTTATTATTTTTTGGGACTATAATCTTTTTGAAATTTGTCAAGATGCGGTTCAGTCATTCAATGAATTAATTGAAGCTAATATTTTTCATAAAACTCCAAATGAGGCAGCAACATTTGTAAATGAAATTTCTTATAATCCTTTGGAATGGTGGCACAAAGAAAAAACACAGTCCGCAAGACTTAAATTTTGTGAAAAATATGCAAGAGTATCTGACAATTGGACTAAAGATTGGTATAATCTTATAAAAAGTTTTCAATGAGTCTTTAATCTAATTAAGAGTTCGATTGCATACTCCAAGCTAAACTATTTCATGATTACTTAGTGCCCATCCAGAAATACCTTATTTTAAACATTTATTCATCTAACAATAAATTGATATTTATTTTTTAAATACAGGATACTCTTCAGTCTAATAAAAACTGATTGATATTTTATTAATTTAGTTTTAATATCGTACTATATTTCCTCCATTTCTATAAAAAATTTACACTTTGTTTGCAAGAATTGTTAAATTATACGCAGTCCATTAAAATTGTTCCACACATCGTTTTCTTGATTGAGAAAATCCGATGGATTTGACAATTTTATCGGTTAATTTATTCCATGCATCGCTCTCAGCTTGAATAATATCATCTATTTTTTCGTATAATTTAAAAGACAAATGATTTCTCTTTAAATAACTCCACAATCTTTCAATATGATTTAATTGCGGACTATAGGGGGGAAGAAAGTGTAAAGCAATATTTTTCGGTACAACAATCTTGCAATTATTATGCGCTCTTGAGCCATTCAATATCATTAGTACATGTTTACTTCTCTTTATTTTTCTTGAAAAAGCATTCAAAAATATCTGCATATTCTCACTGTTTAAAGTTGGCAGAACAAGCCCGAATCTTTTCCCAGTTTCAGTATTTATTGCTCCATATATCCATGAATTTAAAAAACCATTTTCATTTTTATACTCAGGGCGAACCCCTTTTGGACTCCAAATTCCTGACGTGATTGTCTTTTGCCCAAATCTAGTTTCATCTTGGAAATATTGGATAACTTTTTTATCTGGATGTTCTCTCTTTACCTTATCTAAAACTTTAGGAAAGTTTTTTCTCCATTCTGCAATAACTTCTGGATCATTTTTAACATGTAATGGTCTCGGTTTGACTTTTCTTAAACCTATTTTCTTACAAAATGAATAAATGCCAGATCTACTAAACTTCTTACCATTATTTTTATATATAAGATTTTTTATAATTTCAACATGAACAACTTTTGCTTGAGATTCCTGCGAGTTCTTTAAATTTATCTGCTTTTTTAAATCGGAAACCTCATCCAAGTTTAACAAACTTTTCCTACCCGTACGCGGCTTTTCTAGAAGATTCATTATTCCATCCGATTTAAATTTTCGTATTGTTTGGTAAACCGTTTTGGGGCTGCACTTCAATACCGCTGATATTTCTTTCGCTTTAATGTCCATTAAAAAGAGCAGAATTATAGCAAGTCTTCTTAGAAGTTGCGTCGTTAATTTTTTCTTAAGAAGTCCCTTTAAAGTTTCATTAAAATGAGTTATAAACTTCGACATATGCAGCATTCCTTTATTATTTCGAGTATAGATGAAGTGCTGCATACCTCTTACACGAAAAAATTTATTTTATAAAACTTTAATCCTAGTTCATTTTTAAAAGCAATTTTTGTTATTGGTAATCTATTCTTTGGTAGAAACTTTTTGGACTGCGTATTATATCATACTGTGCTAAAAATAATAATTTTCCAATTAGCGATGAAAAATGGCGTAAGGATCCTTTTACTAGAAAAGATCTTGAAAGTTTAAATAACATTCCACTTACAGTTTCAAAAGATGAGCTTGAATTAAGGTTACGGAGTCTTAGTTATAAAGAATTTCTCCCTTATATTATTTTTCACGGCATAAAATTTGTTCCAAGCCTAAGAAAAAATGAATCATGAAATAATCGCTATTCTTATGAAAAAAATGGAGGTGAATCAAATATGCAAAAGATATTGCTAATTTTATAATTTGCTGATACTTTTTAAGTAGAATTTTATTTAAAATTTTCTCATAAGGAGATTCACCATGAATCTAAACGAAACCCTCCTAAGGAGATATAAAGAAGATGGTTTTGTCAAAATTCCGAATGTTTTTTCAAAAAATGAAATTGATGAAATTATTAAAACTTTGAATACTTTTCAAAAAATGATGCCAAATTGCTTTCTGGAAGAGATATTAACTATGTGGATTCAAAAAAAGAAATAATTAATTCTGTCCATAAGTTACACATAAATCCTTACTTTAATAATATATTAGTGTCCGAAAAAATGAAAAATATTGCTTCATTTTTTCTTGAAGAAAATTCTGTTGCAAGAGTTTCGGAAATGTTTGCAAAACCAGCAGATAAAGGTTTAGCAAGCCCAATTCATCAAGACAATTTTTATTGGTGTTTAGTACTTGCAAATGCGCTTACAATTTGCCTTGCAGTTGATCCATGCAGTCGAGAGAATGGAGTTGTTTCATATATGAGAGGCTCGCGCAAACTTGGGTTATTGCCGCATGTTAACTCATATGCGCCCGGTAGTTCGCAAACAGTTGAGAGAAAATCAATTCCAACAAATTTAGAACCAGTAAGTGAAATATTAAATTCAGGAGATGTTCTTATTCATCATTCTCTTACTATTCACTGGAGTGCTGCAAACACCAGCGGAAAAAGCAGACTTGCTATGACTTTACAATATCAAGGGGAAAGTGTGAGAATTGATCCAGAGATGTTAAAACATTATGAAAGTAATTTGCTAATGCAAGTAAATATGCGAGAAATTAATACTGCTTCTAATGAAAAAAATTCTTGAAATTTTATTTGGGTGCTTTATGGTAACAAAAAATTATCACGATTTTGTCATAAAAGATGGAAAATTCATTGGTGAGTTTGATGAAATGTACCAAAACATTGAAGATTCGTGGTTCCAAAGCAATATTATTGAATCAATTTCAAGGCAAATCAAATTAATAAACTTAAGAAAATTTGGAGTAAGGTCCGCAATAGAGTATGGCTGTGGTCTAGGGTATTTCACAAATGAAATAAAAAAGAATACTAATTGTCTTATTACAGGTGTAGACATTTCAAAAACAGATATTGATAAAGCTAAGGTACTTTTTCCTGATGTTCAATTTATGGTAGATGAAGTAACAAATATAAAAAATTATGCTCATTCAGAGGCTATAATTTTTGCAGAAATAACATGGTATATTTTAGATGAAATAGATAAAATTTTTGAAATTATGCTTCAATACTTACCAAACAAATTTTTTTTCCAGAATTTAACATTTTATCAGGGTGGAGAACAAAAATATGGACGTAACTATTTTACTACATTAGAAGAATTTATTAAATATTGTCCATTTAAACTAATTGAAAAAGTAGAAGTAACACCTTCTGATGCTCAAAAAACAATAGAAACACATGCTGTTTTTAAAATAATAAAAAAATAAGTATAAATAAAGGCAAGGAATATAAAAATGCCCGGATATGAAATTATTGGTGAAGAAGAGCTAAAAAACATTCAAGAAATATTTAGTCAAAGTTCAGGAGTCTTATTTGCTCATGGCTTTCCGAATCAACGTGGCGGTAGATATAGAGTACGTGAATTTGAAAAGCAATTGGCTGAAAACTTTTCTTCAGAGTATTGCCAGGTCGTCAGTTCTAGAACTGCTGCGGAATTTGTGGCTCTTAAAGCAATGGGAATTCAACCTGGTGATGAAGTCATAACTCAAGCTTTTACTTTTGTTGCTACGATTGAAGGTATTATTGAATGTGGAGCAACTCCTATCGTTGTCGATATAGATGAAACATTAAATATGTGTCCAATTGCTTTAGAAAAAGCAATCACTTCAAAAACAAAGTGTATTATTCCTGTATATATGCTTGGTAATCCTGCGCGAATGGATGAAATTATGAAAATATCTTCCAAATACAATATTCCTGTAATGGAAGATGCTTGTGAAGCATTAGGGGCTACTTATAAAAATAAGTCTGTTGGAACGATAGGGCATTGTGGAATATTTAGCCTAGATTTTGGAAAAACAATTACTACGGGTGAGGGAGGTTTTATCCTCACGCAAAATTCAGAATTATATAATTTAATGGCTGAATATCACGATCATGGGCATCAAAACCTGCAAAATGTATCCCGTGGTTGTGATACGGCTAGAATAAGTGGCTTTAACTTTAGAATGACTGAAATGCAAGCCGCAGTTGGTTCGGCTCAATTGTTGAAACTTAGCTATATTTTACAAAAAAATAGAGCAAATAAACGCAGATTGAAATCTAATTTAACAGAATCAATATCAAACTCAGTTGAATTTCGTGAAATCATATCTCCGGAAGGAGAATTGGCAGATACACTCATGCTGTTTTTACCAAATGCAGGAACTGCAGCTAAAGTCGTTGCTTTATTAAAAGAAGATGGAATTGGAACAAAAAATGTTCCAGATGCAATGAATTGGCATTTTTCTAAAAATTGGCATCATATTTGGAAGTTTCATCCTATTTACAAAGATTGCTATCAAGAGATATGGAGAAAATCAGATAACCTTTTATCAAAATGCATTTCAATACCAATTATGGTAAAATCTTTTGAAAGTGAAATAGATTTAGTTTCAGACAAAATTATTAAAGCAATAAGGAATTTTATTTAATGGAGACCTTAGCTATAATCCCTGCTCGTAAGGGATCAAAAGGTTTACCAGGTAAAAATAAAAAATATTTATGTGGTAAGCCGTTAATTGCATACTCTATAGAAAGTGCACTTGAGGCAAATTTAACTCCTTTTATAAGCACAGACGATGAAGAAATTATTCAGATTGCAAATAAATATAATATTATTTGCAATTATAGAAGACCTCAACATTTAGCCACAGATTCTGCTAGTATGGTTGATGTTGTTCTAGATGCAATTAATTGGATAGAAGACAATTTAAAACAGAAACCAGAAATTATTACTTTATTGCAGCCAACATCGCCTTTCCGAACTTTTAAAGATATTAATGAATCTATTAAGCTTTTAAAGGAATTATCAGTGTCATCCGTAATAGGTATTAGTAAAATGTGGGAGCACCCTTTTGAATGTATTAAAATTAAAGAGAATGGAGGATGGGAGTATCTTCGAGTGCCACCAGTAAATATAATGCGAAGACAAGATTATAAGAGTGAGTATTACTTCATAAATGGAGCAATATATACATTTAAAAAAGAATTTTTCATTAAAGAAAAAAGATTTTTATCTGAAAATTCAAAACTTTTATTTATGTCAGAGCAGAATAGTTGCGATATAGATAGCTATAAAGATTTTTATTTAGCAGAAGCTCTCATGAAAAGTAGGAATTTATAATGACAAAAAAAGTTGTGTTTATAACGTATTGGCCTTTTAATGTTAGGGATGCATATCGATTTGACCTGTCGCCTTTTACAAAATATGGCATAAATTATGAATATTGGGATATTTCATTGATTACAGATTATGAATACCATCAGAAATATATTCAATCAAACGATGATGAATTAGAAATTAGTAATTATTATACGTTTAATTTTGTTGAAGAGGTTTTATTAAGAATATCACAATGCCAAAAAATCTTTGTGATAATGTTTCCTCCTTTGGAAGAAAAATATATATGGTTATATAAATATATAACTGAATATAAAATTGAATATTGTTATATGTATATTAATTGCATACCTTTTATTAAAGATATTTCTTTAAAGCGCCTTGTAAAAAATGCCTTAACGATAATATTAAAGCCTTTTTTTTTGTTCTCTCATTCTAGAAGTTCACATAATGTAACTAAAGGGCCTAAACTTCTTATTTTGGGAGGAGAAAAATCTAAAGAATCAATTCATAAATACTTAATTAAGAAAAAAATTCCTACTTTATGGGCTCATAATAATGATTATGATCAATATCTAAAAGAGAAAATTAATGAGAATAATAATTTTAATAAAGATAAATATATTGTTTTTTTGGATGAGTTTTTCCCATTTCATTCTGATTTAATTTATTATAAAAATATTGGAAAAATAAATGCTGACGTATATTATAATTCACTATGCGATTTTTTTTATAAATTAGAAAATTATACTGGATATAAAGTTATTATTGCTGCTCATCCAAGTTCATATTATCCAAAAATGCAGAAAAATTATTTTGGAGGTAGAGAAGTCATTAAAAATAATACTTTAGAACTTGTTAAAAATTCTGAGCTTGTGGTTTGTCACTCAAGTACCTCTGTATCTTTTGCAAACTTGTTTGAAAAATCAATTCTTTTTATAGCTATGAATGAAATTATAAATATGTCTAAATTACATAGTAAATGTATTCTTGTATTCTCAAAATATTTTGGAAAAAAGTATATTTATATAGATAAAATAAAAAATTTTGATAAAATTAAAAATAATTTATTTTTACATTCTAAAAAAAAATATTTAAGATACAGAAATGATTTTATAAAAAAAAGTGGAACGAGTGAGAAATTTATTTTTGATATTCTCGCTGAATATTTAATTAATAATAACTCTTGAATTTTATTTATAAGCAATGAAGGTTAAAATGAGAATTATTATAAATCAAGAAATATATAAAACGGCTATTCTTAAAGAAAGTCAAGTAAATTTTGAGAATTATATCAGGGATATTTCGCAAGGATATCATAAGGAATTTCTATTGCATCCTGCATTTGAAAGAAATTCAATTGGTAGCAATTTATTTAATTTCTTTTGTTATATTCAAATGATTAATTTAAATGAAAATAGCTTAAATAATTTAAATGATTGTGAATATTTTAAAAAAATTTATTATATCAAAAGGTATAATAATAAAATACTTAAGTATATCTATGCGTTAAAGGTGATTTCAAGAGGATTTTTTAATATCTTCTATAGTTTTTTAAGATATATTATAATTCTATATAAAATGAAAATGAGACTCGGAAAACTTGAATTTGAATGTGCAAATAATATTAAATATGCAATTTTTACTTTCATAGATGAAGCAACATTAAGGGATCCTTTTGTAGATAGATATTTCCCTGGAATTTGTGAAAATGATAAAATAGATAAGAAATCAGTTCTTTTAATTTCTGTTTTCAGTTCTTCTATTAAAAAAAATGAATGCGTTAAAATTATAAAAAAAACATTTTCAAATGTTGCTTGTCCCGAACAATTGGTTTCTTATTTTGATATGATGAATCTTTTTTTTAAGTATTTAAAAATAATATTAATTTCTTGTTATAGAATAGTGTTTATAAGAAAATTTAGTAGTATCTTTGACTTTATATTTTTAGAAGAGTTATTTTTATCTACCCCGAATGCAGAGGTTTGTGGAGAAGGTATAATAAAAGGAATGAAAAAAAATCTTCGCACTAATGAATTTAAAATATTTATCAATTCTTTTGAAAACTTAGAATATGAAAAGAGATGTATTTTTGCAATTAGAAAATATTACCCAAATTGCACATGTGTTGGCTTTCAACATGCGACTCTGATTGATACTCAACTCTCAAATTTTCCCCTAAAAGAAGAAATAGATAATGGACTCTGCCCAGATGTGATTTTATCAAATGGTCCTAAATATCTACCTATATTAGAAGATGTATTTTCTAATTTATTCTCTAAAAATATTGTTAAATTAGCTCCAACATTGAGGTATAAAAAATTTACTGATGAAATTGTTGAAAGTTCTTATTTCAATTTTAAGTACAGTTTAATTCTATCAAGTATAGATCCCATCTCTAGTTTAAAGTCTATATCATATATTGCTGAATCTATTGATAGTTATGATAATAGTTTTGGGATTATTGTACGGGCACATCCAATGTGCAATGCTTCAATTTTAAGGGATAATTTTAAAAAATCAGGCATAAAAACAGAAATATCAGAAAAAATTATTTGGATTGACGCACACTGTAATCTTGAAAATTTGATCTATTATGCAAATTATGTTTTTACATATTCAACGGGTTCGGTATTAGATATATTAAGCTTAGGAAAAGTACCAATTGTTATAGGAAGCAATTCGACTCAATTAACAATGGTGCCATTTGTAGATTCAAAATTTTCTGAATTTATTAAAATTGTATTTAATGAAGATGATGTTTTGTCAATTTTAAAACATTTTAAATTGAAAAAAAATTTAAAGAAAAAAATTAAGGAATGGTATTCAGAATTCTATTTGGATTCTCGGGATTGTGATCTTTATGATATTTTCTTCTCTTATATTAAAGATGTGTAATAACAAAATTTACATGTGAACTAAGATGATTTTCTTGCAAAAAATTTTGGAAATTACTTCTTATATCTGGTTCTGATTCACAAAGCATTTTAATAAATCGATTTGAAACTAATGAAGGATTTTTAGTATAAGCATTTCTCACTATATCTAAATCTAATTTTCCAGGTGTACAGAAGTCTAAAACTTTAAGTTTAGCTCTTTCAATAAGAATTTTTAATCCTATATTTGATAATAAATTTATATGATGAGGAGGATAAATACTATCTGAATTTTCCCAAAGTGTTTGCATATCAAACCCAGTACAAGAAAGAGTCGTAAATTGCATTATTCCATTTTTTTTAATAATTTTTTTAGCTGAAGTTAAAAATAAGTGAGGATCAAATAGATGCTCCAAAACTTCAAAGGATGTTGCATAGTCTACTGAGATTTCTTGTTCTTCTATTTTTTCCAAAGACTTTTCTATAATTTGAAAACCTTTTGAACGGCAATCATTTGCAAGATTTGGCGATGGTTCTATACCGAAAATATCTCTAAATAAATTCATTTTAGAAATTTCTTCTAAGAGAAGTCCATATCCAGAGCCAATATCACAGAATGTTAAATTTTTGTTTGTATTTAAGTATTTTTTTGCATTTTCAATAATGCTATTTGCTTTGGGCTTTATCAGTTTATTTCTTCTAATTTCAGAGGTATATTTAAAAAAATGAGTACTCCAGTATTTAACTGATGCTCCATGCTTATAAAATAGATTTATCATGTATTCGTTTGGTCGTGGAGATAAATATAATGAAAAGCAATTTAAGCAAGATTGATATTCAAATCCTTGCTTTATAAAGCTGAGTTTCTTTTCATCTGAAGAGCATGCAGGACAATTAATTTCTATAAAATTTTCTTTGTCAGTAAAAAAATTTAAAATGTCTTCTTTAGCTAATTTAAGGTATGTATTGAATAGTTCTTTTGGCCTAATATCTTCTTCACTAAATGAGTTATAATTCACTTTTTTTCCAATTCTAAAGTTAATTAAGTTTATTTACGAAGGTAGCTATAATGTGTATGAATTATTGCTTTCTCTTGAAAATGTAAAATTAAATATGTCTTTAAATGGTCCATTTTTTGCTTCTAATCCATCAACATCAATTTTAATATAAGTAGGTGTGGGAAATGAAAGTACTTCTATGAGGTTATCTACGAAATAGCTTATGGATTCTTGCTGAAATTCTTCATTAAATACATTTTTATTGAAATCTTCATTGTGTCCAAAGTTGTTTAATGCGCCGCCATAAGTCATATTTTTTATATATAATTTATCAGATTTTTTTAAATTTGAAATTGCAAAATTATATCCAGTAACTTTGTTATGTAGGTTATTAGAAAAAATATTTTGATTTAAAAGAGCATAATTTTGTGATTCAGGTTCAACTGCAAAAACTGCAACTCCTTTTTTACCTGCACAAATTGAATATAATCCAATATTTGCTCCAATGTCATAGAGAATATTACATTCTTTAAAAGATGGTATCCAATCTATAGTATCAGGTTCTTTTTCTAATAAAGTATCAACTCTCCAACAAGTTAAAGAATTAGGACAAGAAAAATTAAGTTTTCCAAAAGGTGTAATTTTATTGAAAATAGGAGCCATTTTTTCATATAACTCTAGCTTTAAATGAGGTTTTATATTAACTACTTTAAGATCCAAGTTATAAAACATTTCTTTTAAGAGTTGCTTGATTTTCATTATAATTCTTTCATAAAAAAATACTTGTTCCTAAATAGAAATTGAAGATGTAGTTAGATATTTTTCAACACGAATGATATCTTCAAGCACATCAACAGGATATAGTTCCTCTTTAATTTCAAGGGTGTTAATTTTATATCCGTGTTCCAAGCAACGTAACATATCAACAGACTCTAGTTCTTCTAAATATGTTGGTGAAAGTTTGCTATAGACATCTAGAAAATTTCTTCTGAATGCAATGATACCTAATTGTTTAAACGTATGATGCATTGAGCATGGATTGTTAAAAGGGATTGGACTTCTACTAAAGTATAGAATTTCTTTTTTAAAATTCTGCACAATCTTAACGCAATTATTTGAATAAAATTCTTTGCTTTCTTTAATAGAAGAAATAAGATTTAGGACATCTATTTCATGGTGTGCATTTAGTTTTTGTACTATTTTTCTTAAAATATCAGGTGTTATCATAGGCTCATCACCTTGTAGCATTGTGACAAAGTCATATTTAAATTTTAATTCATTTTCAATTTTTTCTGTTGCTTCTTGAGTTCGGTCTGTTGCTCTTTCATGTTTATTTGAAGTCATAATGGTTTTTATATGTATTGTGTTGCAGTAATCAACTATTTCATTATCACATGTTGCAACAACAACATTATCAAAAATAGGTTCTGATGTTGCTCTCAAAGCAACATGTCCAATCATTGGTATTCCACATATTTTAGCAAGTGGTTTATTTGGAAATCTTGAGCTTCCCATGCGTGCCGGAATAATACAAAGATGTTTTTTATTTTTCATATTATATGTACCCTAAATTATAATTAATGTTTAGAGCCTATAATATTTTATAAAAATTATCAACTTCGTCAGCTATTTTTTGTCCTAAAAAATAGCTGTCTAGGCTAAGGGCTAAAAAATTATAGCCAAGCTCAGCATATTTTTTTAACTCATTGGCTTCAGGTTTTATAATATGTATTCCGAGAAATTTTCCAGCTTTTTTCGTTTCTATAGCAACTTCATCAATTGCGTTTTTAAGTTTAGGATTTTCAAAATCACCAGGTATGCCCATAGAGCCACTTAAATCGTATGGTCCGACAAACACACCAGTGATATTTTTAATTTCTAAAATTTGTTTTATTTCTTCAACTGCTTTTATATGTTCAATCTGTACAAAAATTTCTAAATTATTTATATTTTTTTCATAATGATTAGAAAACCCAAAGCCATAATCTTGCGCACGGGAAAGTCCCGCTCCCCTTCTGCCAAAGGGAGGATATAGACAATGTTGAACAGCTTCATATGCTTCTGTTGCAGAATTTACCATAGGAATGATAATTCCATCAGCCCCCGCATCTAAAGGAAACTTGATATCATTATGTGTATTTGCTGAAACTCTGACAAATGCTTTCTTTCCATTTGCTTGAATAATTGTAATTGAAGTCTGTAGCTCAATTCGGGATACAGGAGAGTGCTCCAAATCGGTGCATATCCAATTGAAATTTTGTTTGGCTATAATTTCAATAATGCTGGGGTGCGGTATTGTAATCCAAGTTCCTAAGCGAATCATGTACGACTCCTCAATAGAATATAATAATACGTTTTGAACTTTGATATTATCATTAGTTTAGCTTAATATCTAACTATGGCCTTTATATTACATTTTACGTTGTAAAATTATTTTAAGCATTTATGAGGAAATGAATATGAGATGAATTTTCTATACATGTTTTGATTTTAAAATCTAAACAGATTTAAATTTTTTCCTCATTTTTGTAAGGGAGTAGTTTTATAATGAGTTCAAAACTAAAAATCGGAATAGCTGGCTATGGAATAGTTGGTAAAAGGAGAAGGCAATTTATTGATTCTAACAGCTATGCTCAAGTCATTGCAGTGTGCGATCGTAAATTTGAAAAGTCTGGACAAATGGAAGATGGGACATACTTTTTTGCAAATTTACAATCAATGATAAATGAAGTAAAATTAGATGCAGTATTTGTATGTTTAACCAACGACATAGCTCCTAAAGCAACAATATATTGTCTTGAAAATGGGATTCATGTATTCTGTGAAAAACCACCAGGGCGAACCGTAGAAGATGTTGAGCAAGTTATTTTAACAGAAAAAAAATTTCCTAAATTAAAACTTATGTACGGATTTAATCATCGCTATCATGAATCAGTTAAAGAAGCTTTAAAGATTGTAAAGGAAAAATCTCTAGGAGAAATCATAAATATGCGAGGTATTTATGGGAAGTCTAAAATCCTTAGCTTTGAATCTGATTGGAGAACGAAAAGAGAAATTGCTGGAGGAGGGATTTTATTAGATCAAGGAATTCACATGCTTGATCTAATGAGATTGTTTGCTGGAGAGTTTACTAAGATTTATAGTTTTGTTCATAATTATTTTTGGCAGCATGATGTTGAAGACAATGCTTATTCTTTAATGAAAACTGATAATAATATTGTTGCAATGTTGCATTCATCTGCAACTCAGTGGCGACATAAATTTCAGCTTGAAGTTACTTTGCAGAAAGGACAACTTATTTTATCAGGCATCTTATCTGGTACAAAAAGTTATGGGGCGGAAACACTGACTATTGTTTATCCTCATGAAAATGATTGTGGTGATCCCAAGGAAGTTACAATTCGCTATAATAATGATCCATCATGGAATGATGAAGTTTCGGATTTTATAAAATGTATATTAACAGATTGCCCTATTTCTTCTGGCTCGTCTGAAGAAGCATTAAAGACTATGCAGCTCGTTTATAATATTTACAGTTCTGATTCAAAGTGGAAAGAAAAATATTCTATTTTTTAATTTATATTAAAGGATTTATTTAATGAATATTAATATGATAGAAAAAGCATACCGTGAGTCATCAAGTCCAGAAATATTTTCAAAAAAATATATCAACTATCTATGCGAAATTTTAAATTCTTTAGATTTCAAAGCAATAGGTAACTTTATTGAGTTGATTATTTCTGCACAAAATAGAGGTTCTCATATATTTTTTTTAGGAAATGGTGGAAGTGCTTCTACTGCTTCGCATTTTGCGAATGATTTGAGTATTGGTACAAGAAGCTGGAAAAAACCTTTTAAGGCATTAAGTTTAACTGATAATAATGCCATTATAACAGCATTAGGAAATGATTGTGGCTATGATGAAATATTTGTTCAGCAATTAAGGATTCACATGTCCCCGAGTGATGTTGTTGTTGCTATTTCTGCTTCAGGAAACTCTCCAAATGTAATAAAGGCTGTTGAATATGCAAATACAAATGATGGCATAACTATTGGTTTGTCTGGATTTGACGGTGGGGCTTTACGAGAAATTGCAAATTATTCCATTCACATACCATCAAATAAAGGTGAATACGGTCCCGTTGAAGATGCCCATATGGTTCTTGATCATCTCCTTAATGGTTATTTATTAGGGATGCTTAAATATGAAAGAACTGCGGAAGTGAAAAATGAGCTTTGAGGATAAGACAATTTTAATTACTGGAGGAACGAGAGGAATTGGCCTTGCAATTGCAGAAAAATTTTTAGAAGCAAATGCAAAAAAAGTATATATAACAGGAACCCGTACTTTAGGATTACAAAATGGAAATAGTAAATATTTTTTTATAAAATCAAATTTTTTGGATTCAGAGAGCTTAAATAGTCTTTTAAATGAAATAAATTCACTTGAAATAGATATCTTAATAAATAACGCTGGAATTAATAAAATCGATAAATTCCAAAATGTTTCTTCTGAAGACTTTATGAAAATTCAACATGTAAATTTATTCGCACCATTTGAAATTTGTAAAGCTATAATTCCTAATATGAAAAAGAAAGGATGGGGAAGAATTGTTAATATTTCATCAATATTTGGAAAAATCACCAAGGAGTATCGTGCGCCATATTCAGCAAGTAAATTTGCTCTTGACGGCATGACTGCTGCTATGGCTATAGAATTAGCGGAATATGGAATTCTTGCTAATTGCGTAGCTCCAGGATTTGTAGATACAGAGTTAACACACAAAATTCTGGATCAAAATGGCATTGCAGATTTGGTAAGTAAAGTTCCTTTAAAGAGACTTGCTAAACCAAATGAAATTGCTGAACTGGTTTTATGGCTTGCAAGCTCAAAAAATACGTATCTTACGGCACAAAATATTGCAATAGATGGGGGTTTTACCCGTGTCTAAAATAGACTCTATTAATATTAATTCTCATTTTGGAAATTATACTGTCAAGTTTATTCATGATCCCTTTCAAAGAATGTTAGAGCTTGCGTCTGACAATCATTTTTTTATTATTGACGAAAATGTTTTCAGATTATATGAAGATAAATTTTATTTTATAATAAATAATAAGCAATCTTATTTATTAATAAATCCAACAGAGATCTCAAAATCACTCGAAAAATTTCCTTTTTATATTGAGCATTGTATTCGCTCTAATGTAAAAAGGGAAACTAATATTGTAGCAATTGGAGGTGGGATTGTACAAGATATTTCAGCATTTCTTTCTTCAATTATTTTTAGAGGTTTAAAATGGACTTTTTTCCCAACAACACTTTTATCACAAGCGGACTCTTGTATAGGCTCAAAAACTTCAATAAATTGTATGGGAATTAAAAACATTGTCGGTAATTTTTATCCGCCAAATTGTTTATATATTTCAGCGCTATTTTTAGATACTTTAAGTGATTTAGACTTAAGATCTGGTCTGGGAGAAATTATAAAAATTCATGCTATTTATGGACAAGATGAATTTAAAAATCTTGAAGTAGATTTTGATTCACTTTTTCTATCAAAAGAGTTGCTTTTGAAATATATTCAAAAATCGCTAATAATGAAAAAAAAGTTAATAGAAATTGATGAGTTTGATAAAGATCAAAGGCTTGTATTAAATTATGGTCATAGCTTTGGACATGCAATTGAGTCTGCGACTAATTATGCAGTGCCCCATGGTATAGCTGTGTCAATGGGGTGTCATTTTGCTAACTATATTTCAATGAAAATTTCTTTAAATAATGGATTTATATATAAAAATATGCAGCACATTCTTAGAAAAAATATTCCAGTTATAGCAAATGTTTGTTTCAATGAGGAGGTTTTTTTTGATTCTTTATCAAAAGATAAGAAAAATACAAAGTCGTCTTTTATTTTTATTTTGCCAGGACATGATGGAATACCAGTTAAAACAAGTGTCGATAATAATTCTGCTTTTAAAAATATTTGCAGAGAATTTTTATATCAAGAGTTAAGGTTAAAAGCTTAAATGAATGTGATAAATAAAATAGCTGTTGCTTCTCGATCTTTTTCAAGAAATGAATTGCTAAGAGTTGAAATACTAAAAAAATATAAAGATATAAAATTTAACGATGAAGGAAAATCTTTATGCGGCACTGATTTAATAAATTTTTTAAACGGCCACGATAAAGCAATTATTGCTCTTGAAAGAATAGATGATTATGTTTTATCTAAACTTCCAGATTTAAAAGTAATTTCAAAATATGGAGTTGGATTAAATAATTTAGATTTCCACTCTTTGGCTAAATTCAACATCAATTTAGGCTGGATAAAAGGAGTCAACAGACGTTCGGTAGCTGAGTTAGCTTTGTCATTTGCTCTCTTACTTATTAGAAAATCTTATGAAGCAAACATAATTCTTAAAAGTATGAATTGGCAACAAATAGTTGGTTATCAGCTTACAGGAAAAGTTTTTGGGATTATTGGTTGTGGATGCATTGGGCAGGATTTAATTAAATTATTAAAACCCTTTGATTGTGATATCATTTGTTATGATATATTGGATGAACTAAAAAATAAAGTAAATAATGCTCGCTTCGTTTCACTAGAAGAGTTGTTGACTTGTTCGGATATAATTTCACTACATATTCCATATTCGGAAAAAAATCATAATTTTATTGATGCAAAAAAATTGAATTTAATGAAAAAAACTTCCATTTTTATAAATACTTCTAGAGGAAATCTTGTGGATGAAGCCTATTTGAAAGAAATGCTTCTCAGTAAAAAGTTATTAGCTGCTGGTTTTGATGTTTTTGCACAGGAACCCTTTTATGAATCCGAACTTCTACATTTACCCAATTTTTTTGCAACACCACATATAGGGGGTAGTTCTATGGAAGCTATTTGGGCAATGGGAATGGCGGCAATTGAAGGACTCGAAAAAAACTATAGTGTTGATACTTTTCAAAGTGAATGGTTTATTTAGTGGAAATTTAGAAAGGAAAGCTTTGTCAAACTACATTTTTTTATCACATTTTTTAAATGAAAAAACACCTTCATATGGTAAAAGATCTCCTTTTATTAAAAGAGACGTTTCAAAAATATCTTGTTGCCAATCCTCTAATAGTCAATACTGGGAGTTTAGCAATCATATCGGTACTCATGTTGATTTTCCATTTCATTTTGACGAGAGTGGCAAAAAATTAGAAACTTATTCAGCAAAAGATTGGATTTTTCAGAAACCAGTTTTAATAGAATTAGAATGTGCACCTGGTTATTTTATAAATATTAAAGATCTTGAAAAGCACATACCTGAAAAATGTGATATTGTTTTTATTAAAACCTCATTTGAGAAATTTAGAAATGAAGATATTTATTGGGAAAACAATCCAGGAGTCTTGCCGGAAGTAGGAATATGGTTAAGAAAAAATCGAAAGAATCTTAAAGCCATAGGTTTCGATTTTATTTCATTAACTAGCTTTTCTAACAAAGAAATTGGCGGAGAGGCACATAAAGCTTTTCTCAATTCAAATTACGAAGGTGAGCCTCTTCTTATTATCGAAGATATGAAGTTAAGTGCTCTTATTTCTTCACCAAAATCTGTTATTATTGCTCCATTATTAATAGAAGGGGCAGATGGTTCTCCGGTTACGGTAATTGCTGAAATTTAGAAATTGAGTATTAAAATGTTATAATAGATTTAATACAAAAGAGAGATTTTTTGAGGAAAGTTATGGCAAAAAATTCGTATCAGACAGAATGGAATGGTATTAATCTATTGGAAATCGCCAAGGATAAAGCTACTCTTAATAAAAATGGTTTACCGAATTCACTATTTTATAAGAAATTTTACAATAAACTAAAAGAAAAAAGCTTTAATGTAAATGATGAATGGAAAAATTTAAAAAGAAATACTTCAACAATGCTTGAATCAATTATAAATGATGTAGCTAATGAATTAAATATAGAAGCAAAGAAACTAAGTATAATTTCTATAGGGTGTGGTTTAGGAATAGTTGAATTACCGTTTATAGAAAAAGGCTATAATATAACTTTACATGAGATACAAAGTGAATCGCTAGATTTCATAAAAGAAAAAGTAAAACAAAGAAACTTAAATATAAGAACAATAGAAGGAAATATAACTGATTTAATGATAATGGAAAAGTATGATATTGTTTATTTAGGTTTTATTGAGTATACTTTTACCCAAAAGAAAGAATATCAAAAATTTTTGTCATCATTGTATAATTTATTAAATACTAATGGCTATTTAATAAGTATAGAGTCGACTCCAGATTTCACAAAAAAAAATCTAAAAAATTATGTGGGCGATTTTCTACGAATCATTGGTCTAAAAAGAAAACACCCTAAAGATGCTATTTATTGGGGAGTCCTTAGAACATTAGATGAAAAAATATTTTTCTGGAAGAAGTCTGGATTCACTTTAAAAGAGTATGGAATTATAGATGCTAATTTTTTAAATATATTATATAGAAGTAAAGATCTTAATAATAAAATACAAACTAATAATTCAATTGGTTTTTTAATAGGGAAAAAGTAGTTTTTTAATAGATTTATAGCTTAAAATATATAAAAAAGGTGTCTTTATGAAAGTTGTGATTTTATGTGGTGGCCTAGGAACTCGCTTAAGTGAAGAAACTTATTTAAAACCCAAACCAATGGTGACAATTGGCGGCAAACCAATTTTGTGGCATATTATGAACATTTATTCAGCCCAAGGTTTTAATGAGTTCGTTTTAGCATTAGGTTATAAAAGTGAATATATAAAGGAATACTTTTTAAATTTTTATGCTTTGAATAGCGATATTTCAGTTAATCTCTCTTCAGGACAAGTCAGTTATTTGCGTTCTAGTGAAAAAAATTGGAAAATAGATCTTATTGATACAGGTGATGCTTCAATGACAGGCGGAAGATTAAAAAGATTACAAAGCTATATTGAGCCGCATGGTACATTTATGATGACCTATGGAGATGGTGTTGCAAATGTTAATTTAAATGAATTGCTTAATTTTCATAAAAATCATGGGAAATATGTTTCAGTGACTTCTGTCCGGCCTCCTGCAAGATTTGGAAATATTGTATTTCAAGGGAACCAGATTGTTGATTTTCACGAAAAGCCTCAAACAGGGGATGGTTGGGTGAATGGTGGCTATTTTGTAATGGAACCAAGTATTTTTAATTATCTTGAAAATGATTTAACTGTTCTTGAAGGAAAACCTTTAGAGAAACTAGCTTCAGATGGAGAGTTAATGGGTTATCAACATGATGGTTTTTGGCAATGTATGGATACGATTCGCGATAAAAATCTTCTTGAAGAATTGTGGGCATCAAATACAGCTAAATGGAAAGTTTGGAATGAAAAATGTTAATTTATAATAATTTATTTTTAAATACTTATAAAGACAAGAAAGTCTTTGTCACAGGCCATACAGGATTTAAAGGAGCATGGCTTACGCAATGGCTTCTTGAATTGGGCGCTGATGTTGCAGGTTATTCTTTATACATTCCTTCACAACCGAGCTTATATGAAATTTTAAATTTAAAAGAAAAAATTAAAATTGATTTTCAAGCGGATATTCTTGAGTACAATGTTTTAAAAAGTGCATTAAATGAATTTCAACCAGATATTGTCTTTCATCTTGCAGCCCAACCTATAGTAAGTGAATCCTATAATCATCCTAGGAATACATTCCAAGTTAATTTAATGGGTATGGTAAATATATTAGACGCAATTTTAGCAATTCCTTCAGTAAGAGCTGGGGTGTTTATAACAAGTGATAAATGCTATGACAATGTGGAATGGGAATTTGGCTATAGAGAAAGTGATAAACTTGGTGGGAAAGATCCTTACAGTGCTTCAAAAGCATGTGCTGAAATTGCATTTTCTTCATATGTAAGATCTTTTTATAATTCTTCAGATTTGAATATTCCATTTTTTTCCACGACACGAGCAGGAAATGTTATTGGAGGAGGTGATTGGGCCAAAGATAGAATTGTGCCAGACTGTATGCGTGCATGGAGTCAACTTCGGTCAGTGTCTATTAGAAATCCAAACTCAACCAGACCTTGGCAGCACGTGCTTGAACCTTTAAGTGGTTATTTATGGTTAGGTGCAAATCTCTTTTCCAAAAAAGAGGGAACTCATGGTGAAGCTTTTAACTTTGGCCCTTCTTCAGAAGTGAATTATTTTGTTGAAGTACTAATAAATTTATTACAGAGAGATTGGGAGAATGCTTCTTTAGAAACTGTAAAAAGTGATCATTCTATGAATTTAAAAGAAGCTTCATTATTAAAGCTCTGTTGTGACAAAGCTTATAATAGACTTGGTTGGCTACCGACTTTGAGTTTCAATGAAACAGCTCTCTTTACTTCAAGTTGGTATAAAAATTATTATAGTAATCAATATAATATTGAAGAGTTTACGAAAAAACAAATTGAACAATACTGTGAGATATCAAGTGAAAGAAAAAGAATTTGGACAAGATGAAGGGAAAAAAGTCGTAAATAATGTAATATTAAAAACAAATATTTTTGATATTAAAATACACCCATTAAAAAAAATTTCTGATCAAAGAGGAATGGTAATGCACATGTTGCGTTGCGATACTAGTCATTTCTCAAAATTTGGTGAAGTATATTTTTCCACAATAAAAGAAAATGCGACTAAAGCCTGGAAAAAACATTTATTCATGACACAAAATTTAGCTGTTCCTGTTGGCAAAATTAAACTTGTGTGCTTTGATGATAGAAAAAATTCATTTAGTTATGGATTGATTGACGAAATTTATTTAGGAATAGAACATTTTTATTTAGTCACTGTACCCCCCCTTATTTGGTACGGTTTCCAAGGAATTGGAGCCTGTGAATCTCTAATAGCGAATTGTACTGATATGCCACATGACCCTAATGAAGTCGTTAGAAAATCTGAAAGTGATGAAAGCATTCCTTATAAATGGTTTTAATATTTAAATGAATTGAGGTGTAAATGCTTAGACTATCTATGGCATGTGTTGATAATTATGAAATTGAATCCCTAAAAAAAGTTTTTTTTGAAAGCACCCATTTTGGTCTTGGTTCTTATGTTGAAAAATTTGAACAAGAAATTAAAAACTTTTTAAATTCAGAATATGAAGTTATTTGTGTGAATACGGGCACGGCTGCTTTACATATTGCCTTAGAATCACTTGCATTTCCCAAAGGCTCTGAAGTCATTGTTCCTTCAATTACCTTTGTTGCATCTTATTCTGCAATATGTGCAGCTGGTTTAATTCCTGTTTCCTGTGATGTCACTTTTCCAGACTGTCACCTGGATTGCGAAGATCTGCAAAAAAGAATAACTAAAAAGACAGTCGCTATTATGCCTGTAGCATACTCAGGAACTGATTTTAATCGAAATTTAACATACGAAATTGCAAGTAAATATAATTTGCGCGTGATCGAAGATGACGCACATGCTTTTGGGTCTTTAAATCAAGATGGTGTTCAGTTTGGAGCTTCTGGAGATATCATTTGTTTTTCATTTGATGGAATAAAAAATATTACGTGTGGAGAAGGAGGTGCAGTTCTTACCAAAGATAAAGTTCTTGCACATAAATTAAGAGTCATGCGTTCCCTTGGTATCGAAAAAGATGTTGAACTTAGATATAAAGGACAACGGGCGTGGGAATATGACGTGACTTCATTAGGATATCGTTATCATATGTCAAACATAAATGCTGCCATTGGTTCTACTCAACTCGTAAAACTTCCTTCTTTTTTTGCAAAGAAAAATGAGCTTTCTCTTGCTTATATAATTGCAATAAAAGAAAATAATTTGAATGATATTTTTTATTTAACTCAGAATATAAAAAAAACAGATTGCTTGCATATATTTAGCTGTTTATTGCCCCCTAAAATAGATCGAAAAAATATAATGCAAGCTTTAAAACAAGAAGGTATAGAATGTGGATTTCACTATGTCCCCAATCACACACATACTTTATTTCGAAGTTGTTATTCTCTGCCAAATTCAGAAGAACTTGGACTACGTCTTATTTCACTTCCATTTCATCCATCTATGCAAATAGATGATACGATTTTCGTAATAGAAACTCTTAAAAAATTTATTTTAGGTTAATTTTAAATGAGAGATGCTAATAATTTTGATAATCAATTGACTTGTATTATAAATGTAAGAAATGGTGAAAAATATATTGAAGAAACAATAAACTCCGTACTTATGCAAACTGTAAAAGTACAAATAATTGTTATTGATAATCATAGTACGGATAATACAGAAAATATAGTGAAAAAATATAATAATATTACCTATTGGAAAACGCCTTTTCCTTGTTCTCTGGGAGAAGCAAGAAATTTTAGTATTGAAAAAATAAATTCGGAATATGTTGCGTGGCTCGATGCAGATGATCTTTGGGAATCGGATTTTGCTTTAACTTCATTAAATGCATTTACCCAAAATGAATTTATTGCTTTTACTAGTTCTTTAGCTTTATTAATTAATGAAAATTCGGAACTCTATCCTGATAATGAACAGCCTTGGAAAGAAAATAATGCACTTGAATTATATACAGAGGGAATAGATTTAGAGAAATGTTATAAAATTAATGGATTTTTAGGCCCATGGAGTGGGCATGTATTTAGTACAAAATGTATAAAAAAAACTTGTGGATTTAATAAATATCTAAAATATGCAGAGGATTTTGATTTTATTTTAAGATTTTTTAGTTTTGGGAAAAATATTCATATTAATAAAAGAATATGTCGGTATAGAGTTCATCCTAGACAGGAAACTCAGCAAATTAGTGATAAAAATAAAATGAATGAAATACTATATGTCGTGGAAAAAAATAAAAATATTAATAATCTAGCTATTTCTAACGAGATGATTAGAAAGACAAGACTAAACTATCATTATAAAGTTTTTATGAACAATAAAAGTATACTTAATTTTTTAAATTTGTTGATAATTATTCTCTCAGAAAAACAAAATATTTTTATATTTTTTAAAAAAATTTATAAGTCTTTAAAATGTAGATATAGCTCAAGAGTTTACTAGAAATTATTTAACCCTGTAATAGATAAAAAAAAGTAATTAATTGACAAATAATAAGATTCATATTATATTGTTTTTGTAAGATTAATGCGCAGACAAATTTTATTAAAAAAGTTAGATTTTTATGATTTAACTAATCAAAGGGAATTGGATATGAATTCTAATACCAGAGAAATTAAAAAAATATTTAAAAATATAGCATTATTTTATAATATCTTTGTTTTTATACGAGAAAAATACTTGATTTTAAGACTAAAATTAATAAGCCATAGGAAGATATTTACTCAGATATATAAAAATAATTCTTGGGGAGATAAGGATTCATTTTCTGGTAGTGGATCAAATTTAAAGCAAACACAAATTATTATTTGTGAATTACCTATTCTTTTTGAAGAATTTAGTATTAAGGATATACTTGATATACCTTGCGGAGACTTTTATTGGATGCGAAAGGTTATTTTTAAAAATATTAAATACATGGGAGCTGATATTGTAGAGGAATTAATTAATAATAATAAAATTTATGAAAAAAATAATATATCATTCAAAAAAATTGATTTAATTTCAGATCAATTACCAAAAGTAGATTTGATTTTATGCAGAGATTGCTTAGTTCACTTTTCATATAAAAACATTTTTTCTGCTCTCAGAAATATTTGCAATAGTGGTTCAAAATATCTATTACTGACTTCTTTTAAAGATCATGCTAATAATTATGATATTTTGACTGGGCAATGGAGAGCTATTAATTTTGAAAATGCTCCTTTTAATTTTCCAAAACCTATAAAAATTATAGTTGAAGGTTGTACAGAGGGAGATAATAAATATACTGATAAATCTTTATGCTTATGGGATATAAATGAGGTAAAAAATGTATTAAAAAAAATTATATAATTATTGATATCCTAAATTAAAAAGAAGGAGAAAAAAAATCATAAAAAATACTTTTGTTTAAGAATTTGATCTTATAAATAAGAAATTATGGACTAGATTAAAATTTAATCTCTTTCAGATGTAAAGAACAATTATATATGAATATAGTTATTTTACCAAGCTGGCATCCTGATAAAAATAATCCACTCGCAGGTCTCTTTTTTAGAGAGCAAGCTATTGGATTGGCAAGGCAATATCCTCAAGTTAATTTTCACTTTATTGAAATAAATTCGAATGATTTTTTACTTTCACCAAGGTTTCTTTATAAATCTATTTATAATCTAATTAAATTTACTTTTTCAAGTAAAAATATATCTATTGATAGGTTAAATAGTAATTTATTGATTTATCGTAAGAATCATATTAATTGGTCATTTTTGCACTTTAAAAAATTAAGAGAATTATATTTTTATTGTATTTTAAAAAAAAATATAAATATAATAGAAATGGATTATGGAAAGATATCTTTATTACATGCTCATGTCTCTTTTCCTTCAGGGTTCAATTGCTATAAATTAAAAGAAGAGTTTAATATTCCTTTTGTTATTACTGAACATATGGGACCATTTCCTTTTGCAGTTTTTGATAATAAAAAAGATTTGTTCGAAAGGTATATTAAAAAATCGCTCCATGAATCCAATAGAGTTATTTCTATCAGTCACTATATGAGGAATGAAATAATTAAAAAAGTGCATAGAGACAGTATTGTTATTCCAAACATGTGCAATGAGAGTGTTTTTTATCCTAAAGAAAAAAGAATAAATAATAAAAATTTTACTTTTATAGTTGTTTGTAGTAGTTTGTCTAAAGAAAAAGGTATCGATAACTTATTTTACGCAATTAAAAGATCTACCTTAGAAATGAGTGCCATACATTTTAATATCATTGGAAATGGAATTAAAATGCAAAATTATATGTACTTGGCAAAAACACTAAACATAGAGAATTTTATAACTTTTTACGGGATTAGAAATAGACTTGAAACCGCAGAGTTATATAGAAATGCAGATGCATTTATACAGCCGAGTGAAATTGAATCTTTTAGTATTGCATGCATAGAAGCATTAGCAACAGGAATTCCAATATTATCTACTATTTGTGGAGGACCTGAGGATATAGTTAATGAAAATAATGGAATATTAGTCAAAAATAAATCGATAGAAGATCTTGCCAACGGTATAATTTCAATGATAAATAAGTATCACTTATATAATCAAAACGATATAAGAAACGAATTTATGGAAAAATATTCTGAAATTGCTGTGTGCAATAAAATTATGGCATGTTACTTAGATGTAACAAAAAATAATTAAGGAAAATTCATGTGCGGTCTATTAGGCTATGTTTCTTTTTTAAATGAAAGCAAATCTAGAAATTATCAAAATGCTATTAAAAAAATCAAGCACAGGGGGCCTGATGATCAAGGCTTTTATTATTGGAACCCTCAAAATTCAAAATTGACAAAAGAAATTGACAATGACTTTCCGCACAAGCTTTTTTTGGGACATGTTAGACTTTCTATTTTAGATCTCTCTGATGCGGGTTGGCAGCCCATGAGAACTCGAGATAATAGATATTTTATTATTTTTAATGGAGAAATATATAACTATCTTGAATTGCGAAATGAGCTTGAAAAAATTGGGCATCAATTTTATTCTCATACAGATACTGAAGTTCTTCTGAATGCATTCATTCAATGGGGCAAAGAGTGTTTAAACAAATTAACAGGAATGTTTGCTTTCTGTGTATTTGATTCGCAAGACAAAAAAATATTTTTAGCTCGGGATTTTTTTGGCATAAAACCACTCTATTTTTCATTTAATAAAGAATTCTTTGTATTTTCATCGGAAATTAATCCACTATTTGAAATGGAAAAAATAAAAAAAGATATCAATTCAGATGTGCTTTCTGAGTTTTTAAAATTTGGTTCAACCGATATTTCTGAAAAAACTTTATATCAAAATATTATCCAACTGCCCTCAGCTCACTATCTTGACATTGATATTTCGGATGCAAATTATTATCAAAAGTTATCACCAATAAAATACTGGCATATTAATAAAATTGATCCTATTGAAATCGATTTTAATGATGCTAAAAAACGTGTGAGAGAACTATTTTTAGAAAATATCATGCTACATATGAGAAGTGATGTATCAATTGGAGCTGCATTATCTGGAGGAATTGATTCCTCTGCTATCGTTATGGCTATGCGATATCTGAATCCTAAAAGCGATTTACACACTTTTAGTTTTATTTCTGAGGATGAATTAACCTCTGAAGAGAAATGGGTAGATATTATTGGTGACGCGGCAAAGACAAATATGCACAAGATATCTCCTTCTTCTTTTGATCTAGCCGAGGAGCTTGATATTCTAATTCATAGTCAAGAACTTCCCTTTGGGAGTGCTTCAATTTTTGCCCAAAGAAAAGTTATGAATATGGCACAACAAAATGGCATTAAGGTCATGCTCGATGGTCAAGGAGCGGATGAAATATTCGCAGGCTACAACCCCTATTCGACTGCGCGTATTGCTTCACTCATTAAACAATTTCATTTTCTAAGCGCCTCACGTTTTAAACGAAAACTCATCTCTTTACCAAATAGAAGAACATCATGGGCGCAAGTCTGTGAATATCTCATTCCTATACAGATGAAATTTTTAATACCAACTCTTAGGCTTTTAGCAGGGAAAAAAACTTTTCCAGAGTGGTTGAATAGAAAATGGTTTTTAGAACGAAATGTTCATATTCAATCTTCTTTTAATAAATCTCATAGTAAGTATGTTTTAAGAGATGAGCTTATTCAAACAATGACAAAAACCAGTTTACCAAATTTATTGCGGTATGAAGACAGAAATTCAATGGCTTGTTCTATAGAAAGTAGAGTCCCGTTTTTAACGCATGAATTAGCAGAATTTGTTTTCTCTTTGCCAGAAAAATATCTTATAAATGAGCAAGGAACAACAAAATATATTTTTCGCGAGGCTATGAGAGGAATTGTCCCACATCAAATTCTTGAGAGAAAAGATAAAATAGGTTTCCATGTCCCAGAGCAAAAATGGTTTAGCAGCTTAAGACCATGGGTTTCTACTAGACTAAACAACAAAAGTATTGAATCAATTCCAGCTCTAAATCACAAAATTGTAATATCCATGCGAAATGATTTTCTTAATGGAATAAGACCTTTTGATCCTTCGCTTTGGAAAATATTAAATATAATACGTTGGGTTGAAATCAATCAGGCTTCATTTTCTTAAAGGATTAATATATGAATATGAGAATATTAATTGATAAAATAAATGAGAATAAAGCTGTCATTGGAATTATTGGTTTAGGTTATGTCGGTCTCCCACTTGCTTTAAGGTTTGTTGAAGAAAATTTTAGTGTCATTGGTTTTGATATTGATGAAGATAAAATAAATAATCTTAATAATGGAAAAAGTTACATAGAGCATATTTCATCTTCTTTAATTTCAAATGCAATTGAAAAGTCTTTTATAGCAACTTCAAATTATGCTAAAATAATGGACACAGATATTCTCATAATTTGCGTTCCCACTCCTCTTTCTAAACAAAGAGAACCAGATTTAACTTATATTTTAAATACAATAGAAACTATATTACCGTACCTCCATAAAAACCAATTATTATCTCTTGAAAGCACAACTTATCCTGGTACTACGGAAGAAATTTTAAAGCCGAAAATAGAGTCAATTGGTCTAATTATTGGCACAGATATTTCTTTGGTTTTTTCACCAGAACGAGAAGATCCAGGAAATATATTATATAGTACGAAAAGCATTCCCAAAATTATAGGTGGAATCACGAAGACATGCCTTGAAGTTGGTATGACACTTTATGAAAAAGTCATATCTTCTGTCGTTCCTGTAAGTTCAACCCGTACTGCAGAAATGACAAAGTTACTCGAAAATATTCACAGAGCAGTTAATATCGGTTTAGTGAATGAAATGAAAATAGTAGCAGACAAAATGGGAATAGATATACATGAAGTGATCAATGCTGCCGCTACAAAACCTTTCGGATTTACACCTTTCTATCCAGGGCCGGGCCTAGGAGGGCATTGCATACCAATTGATCCCTTTTATTTAACTTGGAAAGCGCGCGAGTATGGAATTCATACTCGCTTCATAGAACTTGCAGGCGAAGTGAATAATTCTATGCCAGAATGGGTTATTTCTAAACTGAGCGATGCATTAAATGAAAGAGAAAAATCGCTCAAAGGGAGCAAAATTCTTGTATTAGGAATTTCATATAAGAAGAATATTGATGACATGCGAGAGTCTCCTTCAGTTAGAATGATGGAATTATTGCGAAACAAAGGAGCCATTCTATCCTATAGCGATCCACATGTTCCTATTTTTCCAAAAATGCGAGAGCATATATTTGACTTAAAAAGTATTCATTTAAATTCAGATTCTATTAAATCATTTGACTGCATACTTTTAGCAACCGATCATGATGCATTTAATTATGAACTCATAAAAAATAATTCGAATTTAATAATAGATACTCGAGGAAAGTATAAAGAAAAAACAGATAAAATAGTAAAAGCATAACTGTCATGAAATTTAGAAGGAATGTCGAGTGTGAAAGAAATAAATTTTGCAATTGTTGGATGTGGGAGAATATCAAATAATCATTTCGATGCAATAAAGAGTTGTTCTGGTCAAGCAAAATTAATTGCTGTATGTGATATAGATCCAAACGCCCTTGATTTAGCCGTCCAAAAAACGGGTGCTATTGGTTATTCTTCTCTGTCTGAACTTTTAAATAATAAAGATATTGAAGTGATATCTTTATGTACACCGAGCGGAATGCATTCCGCACAAACAATAGAAATAGCTAAAAAAAACAAACATATTATCACAGAAAAGCCTATGGCTACCAATTGGATAGATGGTTTAAAAATGATAAATGCTTGCAACGAAGCTAAAGTAAAACTATTTGTCGTAAAACAAAATCGCAAGAACGATACTTTAAAATTATTAAAACAAGCCATTCAAGAGGAAAGGTTTGGTAAAATATATAATGTCGCTATAAATGTGTTTTGGACTCGGCCTCAAGCATATTATGATTCGGCAAAATGGCGCGGGACATGGGCCTTTGATGGTGGTGCCCTTATGAATCAAGCTAGTCATTATGTTGATTTACTAGCTTGGCTCATTGGAGAAGTCGATCAAGTTTTTGCATTTTGCTCTACTTTGGCAAGAAAAATAGAAGTTGAAGATTCTGCTTCCGTCTCTTTAAAATGGAAAAATGGGGCATTGGGCACATTAAATGTTTCAATGTTGACCTATCCGAATAATCTTGAAGGATCAATAACAATAATTGGAGAAAAGGGAACAGTAAAAATTGGCGGAGTTGCTGTTAATGAAATTCAAGTTTGGAAATTTAAAGATTTAAAAGAGTATGATCAAGATATTTTTAATGCAAATTATTCAACACAATCAGTTTATGGTCATGGGCATCCACTGTATTATAAAAATGTGATAGATGTTCTCCACGAAAAATGTTTAGCAGATACGGATGGTGCAGAAGGATTAAAATCACTTGAATTAATTTGTGCAATGTATCAATCAGCAAAAGAAGTTAAACCTATTTCACTGCCTTTTTCTAGGAGTATTTCATAAATATGGAAATAACAATACACTCTTCTGCAATTGTCGATGAGGGAGCAAAAATTGGTAAAGGAACAAAAATCTGGCATTTTGCACATATATGCTCAGGAGCAAAAATTGGTGAGTATTGTTCATTTGGACAAAATGTATTCATAGCAAATGATGTGATCATTGGTTCAAATGTTAAAGTTCAAAATAATGTTTCGATTTATGATTCTGTCACTTTAGAGGATGACGTTTTTTGTGGACCCAGTATGGTTTTTACAAATGTTATTAATCCAAGAAGTCATGTTACAAGAAAAAATGAGTATAAAAGAACAATTTTACGAAAAGGATCTACAATTGGAGCAAATGCTACAATCGTTTGTGGAAATGAAATTGGAGAATATTCAATGGTTGGGGCGGGATCAGTTGTGACTAAAAATGTAAAACCATACGCACTAATTGTTGGAGTGCCTGCACGACAAATTGGCTGGGTTTGCCAATGTGGTGAAAAAATTTCTTTTAAGTATGATTATACAGAGTGCATACATTGTAAAAAAAAATATATATTGAAGAATGAATTTTGCCAACTCCTCTCATGAAAGAGTATATTCATGACAAAGATGATGCCATTTATTGATCTCAGCAGGCAGCAACATAGGATCCGAGATTCTTTAGAGCAAAAAATAAAAAATGTACTTGATCACGGCCAATATATTATGGGCCCTGAAGTGAAAGAATTAGAGAACATGCTTGCCAATTATGTTGGAGTCAAGCATTGCGTGAGTGTTGCAAATGGGACAGATGCCTTGCTTATAGCTATGCTTGCTTTAGATATCAAAGCAAACGATGAGATAATTACATCACCTTTTACGTTTATTGCAACTTCAGAAATGATTGCACTATTAGGTGCTAAACCCATTTACGTTGATATCCATGAACAGACATATAATATCGATCCTTCTCAAATAGAAAAAGCTATCACTGAAAGAACAAAAGCAATTATACCAATCAGTATTTATGGTCAATGCGCAAATATGAATGAAATAAATGAAATTGCAAAAAAATATAATATTCCCGTAATTGAAGATGGAGCACAAAGCTTTGGTGCAACGCATTATGATAAAAAATCATGTTCCCTTTCTAAAATAGGTTGCACAAGTTTTTTTCCTTCTAAACCCTTGGGATGTTATGGTGATGGAGGTGCTTGTTTTACAGATGATAACGAAATTGCAGAAAGAATGCGTTCCATTCGGGTGCATGGACAAAAAGAAAGATATCATCACACTCAAATTGGAATCAATGGAAGAATGGATACTCTCCAGGCTGCAATATTGATCGCAAAACTTGAAATATTTGAAGAAGAAGTTATTCTTAGAAATAAACTGGGCGATAAATTTAATGCACTACTCAAAGATTATTATATGACTCCATATATAGAAAAACAAAATACATCTGTATATGCTCAATATACTTTAAGAGTAGGAAATAGAAGTCAATTTATGCATAATTTAAAAGAAATAGGTATTCCAACTGCTATTCATTATCCTACGCCAGCGCATCTTCAGCCAGCATTTTTTGATCCGAAATATCCTCACAAAAGTTTGCCCATATCAGAAAAGGTTGCAAGTGAAGTTGTGAGTCTCCCTTTTCATCCATATCTTTTGGAAGATGAAATTGAATTTATTATTTCTTCAGTTATAAAGCAAAGTACTTAAAAAAAGGACTGAGTGTGAAAAAAATATTGACAGTGATTGGTGCAAGACCTCAGTTCATAAAAGCTGCTCCTGTATCAAAAGTATTTGAAAAATCAAAAAAAATTAATGAAATTATTGTCCATACAGGTCAGCATTATGATGCAGCAATGTCTGATATTTTCTTTCAAGAACTAAAAATAAAGCAGCCTCTTTATAATTTAGAAGTTGGTTCAGCCTCGCATGGAGAACAAACCGGCAAAATGCTGAATGGTATTGAAAAAATTCTTATCAAGGAAAAGCCGGATTTTCTTCTTGTCTATGGCGATACAAACTCTACATTGGCCGGCGCATTAGCCGCTTCAAAACTGAATATACCAATTATACATATTGAAGCCGGTTTGAGATCATTCAATAGAAATATGCCTGAAGAAGTAAATCGTATTGTTACAGACCACCTTTCAGAGTATCTTTTTACTCCGACAGAAGATGCAATTAAAAATTTAAACCGTGAAGGTTTAGGTAATAGAAAAATAGTTAATGTTGGTGATGTTATGTATGATGCATGTAATGAGTTTATTCAAGAAAAATATATCATAGATGATATATTAAAAAAGTATTCAATTAAAGAGAAGAATTATATTCTTTGTACTCTTCATAGGGCTGAAAATACAGATAATTTAGAAATTTTCGAAAATATTATACGAAACCTTTTTAATATATCTAAGCACAAAAAAATAATTTTTCCAATGCATCCAAGAACAAGAAAGTTAATTGAAAATAAAAATATTTTAAACTTATCCAATATATTATTCATTAACCCTGTTGGTTATATTGAAATGCTCCATCTCATGAGAAATGCAAATTTGATAATTACGGACTCGGGTGGAATGCAAAAGGAAGGCTACTTTTTAGGTACTCAAGCTTATGTTCTACGAAGTGAAACAGAATGGCTTGAGCTCATAAAAATAGGATGGAATAGATTAGTATTACCCTCAGAATCTGAATTTTATAAAAAAATTCTTGATTTCAAGATTGAAGCTTTTAATAGAGAAGAAAATTTTTATGGTGATGGAAATGCAGCAAAAAAAATATGTGAATTTATATTGTCTCAATAAAAATAATATGAGTCATATTATGGGTATAAAATGAAAATATTGCTTATTTCAAATTTTTTTGAACCTCAAAATAACATTGCCGTGCAAAGAATCAAGTCATTAGCTAAATACTGGGCAATTGATGGATTAAAAGTAACAGTTTTAACAACTAAAAAAACAAAAAGATTTGATGGTTTTCTTGAAGAAAAAATGGGAAAAAAACTAATTTATGATATTTTAGAAACAAAATATATTCCAGATTTTATGGACAGAAAAGAAAAGAATCCGTTCTCAATTGAAGTGAATGAAAAAAGAAAGTCATTATTTTTATCAATAAAAAACTTTTTACCTTCGTTTATAGATATTAGGTTTTTTTGGATTTTTACAGGTTTTTTTATAGGTTTTTTTGTAATTAAAAAAAATAATTATGATGTTATTGTTGCTTCATATCCAATATATCATTCATTTATAATAGGATTTTTATTAAGCATAGTTACTAAAAAACCATTGGTTTTAGACTATAGAGATCTCTGCTCAGCAGATACCTCATTTACAAAATATAAAAGCAAAACATCTAAAGTATTTGAAAATTTATTGGAAAGAATTATTGTAAAAAGAGCAATATTGGTAGTTGTTGTGTCCAATGGAAATAAAATATTACAAGATAACTATTTTAATATTAATTCAGTTGTTATTGAAAATGGTTTTGATATTGAGGATAAAATTTTATTTAGTAGTCCTTTTATTAAAGAAAATAAAATAAAAAAAATTACTTATCTTGGTAAAATAATTCATCCATTAAGAACCCCTGAACTTCTTTTCAAAGCATTGCAAAATATTATATCTGGAAATAATTCTATGCATATACAATTTAGTTTTTATTCCCCAGATGTAAATGACATCTTATATCTTGCAAAAAAATATAACATATTAAATAGCATAAAAATTCATAGTATGATTTCTAGAGAATCTTCATTAAAGATTCAAGCTGAATCAGACTATCTCTTGTTTTTAGATTGGAATGATCCTGCCCAAACTGGTGTGTTGTCAGGAAAAATTTTTGAATATATTAACTCTGGAACCCCAATATTGAGTATAGGAGGTTATGAAGAAAGCTCTGCATCTAAACTTATAGTTGATAATGGTTTTGGTATTGCTTTTTATCAAAATTTAGATAGATTAAAAGAAACAATCTTAGATATTTCTAATAATAATTTTAGATTAGATTTAAAAAGAAATTTTGAAATATTAAATAAATTCGATAGAAAATTTCTAGCAGACAAATATAAAGAAGAAATAGTAAAAAAGTTAAATGAAAGAAAGAATAAATATTCATGAATATATTAGTCACAGGATGCGCTGGTTTTATTGCATATCACCTTATATTTACGCTATTAGAGCAAAACCATACTATATATGGTTTTGATAATTTTATAAGTGGGCAAAAGGAAAATATTGAAAGATTAAATATTTTATATCCAAATAATTTTGTATTTAAAGAATTTGATCTCATAGATTTTGAAAAACTAAATAAATTTATTTATGACATAAAAATTGATCAAATATATCATTTGGCTTGTCCAGCTTCGCCACCAATCTATCAAATAGATCCTCTTCATACTCTTGATACTTGTTACATAGGCACTCGAAATATTCTTGAAATTGCTAGAATTAAAAATTCAAAAATCCTGCTTGCATCAACAAGCGAAATTTATGGAGACCCAACTGTCCACCCACAACCTGAAAATTATTGGGGGAATGTCAATAGTTTTGGTCTGCGGAGTTGTTATGATGAAGGCAAACGTGTGTCAGAAACACTCTCTTTTATTTACTTGAAAAAAGGAATTGACGTTAAAATTGTGCGCATATTCAATACCTATGGCCCTAAGATGTCCTTAAATGATGGCAGAGTTTTAACTAATTTTATTACTCAAGCTCTGAGAGGCGAAAACCTTACTATCTATGGTGATGGCAGCCAAACAAGATCTCTTTGCTTTTGTACTGATCTTATAAAAGGACTGCTAAAATTGATGGATTCTAATATTAATATGCCTATAAATTTGGGATCTCAATTTGAAATAAGAATTATAGAAATTGCTGAAATAGTCAAATCCATAATAAATCCAGATATCAAACTAACTTTTAAACCACTCCCATCGGATGATCCTAAACAAAGAAGGCCAGATATTACGAATGCTAAAAAATACTTGGATTGGGAACCTCAAGTAGGTATTCAAGAAGGAATATCTTTAATGATAAAGGAATTTAAAGAAAGGGTAAAACTGTGAATATCTGTCTTATTGGGGCTGGATATGTTGGCCTAGTGAGCGCTGTTTGTTTTGCTGAAATGGGTCATAATGTTATTTGTGTTGATAAAGACGAACATAAAATATCACTATTAAACCAGGGAATTGTTCCTATATATGAACCAGGTTTATTAGAACTTATGAACATAAATGTTGAAGCTGGCAGACTTTATTTTACAGAAAATATTTCAGAGGCAATTAAAGAAAGCTTATTTATATTTATTGCTGTTGGAACTCCTCAAGATGAAGATGGCTCTGCTGATCTAAGACATGTCTTATCCGTTGCTGAAATCATTGGCAGAGAAATAAATTCATTTAAAATCATAGTGAATAAATCAACAGTACCTGTTGGTACTGCAAAAAATGTTAAAAATATTATAATCAGTGAAATACAAAAAAGACGAATAGATAATATTGATTTTGACATCGTATCTAATCCTGAATTTTTAAAAGAAGGTGATGCAATTAACGATTTTATGCGCCCAGATAGAATTATAATTGGTGTGGAAAGAAAAGACTCTGAAGAACTTATGAAAGAGCTTTATTTTCATTTTGTAAAAAATGGAAATCCTATCATTTTTATGGACATTAAATCAGCTGAACTGACTAAATATGCTTCAAATGCGATGTTAGCGACACGAATTAGTTTTATGAATGAATTATCTTCACTTTGTGATATTATAGGTGCTGATATAGAGAAAATAAGAATTGGAATAGGCACTGATAAACGTATAGGTATGTCTTTTTTATATAGTGGTTTGGGATATGGAGGAAGTTGTTTTCCAAAAGATGTACAAGCCCTATCTAAAACTATGAAAGATTTTCATTTAAATCCAAACCTTTTAAATGCAGTAGAAAGTATAAATAAAGAACAAAGAATTCGTTTTTTAAAAAAAATTATAACAAGATTTGAAAATAATATAGTTGGAAAAACTTTTACAGTTTGGGGGCTTTCGTTTAAACCAAAAACAGATGATATCAGAGAATCTCCTGCTGCTCATTTAATTAATATGTTAACTGATGCAGGAGCTCATGTAAATGTCAGCGATCCTGAAGCTTTAAAGTATTCCAATCTTTGCTTACGTAATTTAGAATCGATATCTCTTTTTAAAGATAAATATCTATCTTTAAAAGACTCTGAAGCTTTAGTGATTGCTACAGAATGGAGTCAGTATCGAAATCCAGATTTCGAATTAATGAAACTAAATATGAAGAGAAATATAATTTTTGATGGTAGAAATCAGTTTGAGCCAGAAAAAATGACACAACTTGGATGGGAATATCACTGCATTGGACGAAGCAATGAAATGTGAAATAAAAGTTCTCCTTTTTTGGGAAGGCCTACCAGCGTGTGCCTTAATTACCAAGAAAATTGTTGAAGATTTTGGTGAAAATCTTACATTTATTGCAACAAAGCCAGATGTCCCTTTTGAAAAATTAGAAGAAAAAATTGGAAAAAATATAATATGGTTATCTCACCCAAATGAGATTTGGATAAGAAAGGATGAATTTTTAGATCATGAAATCATTATTCATACAGGCTGGTGTTGGAAAAAATGGTTAAAGTTTGATAAATACATGAAAAAAAGTGGAGCGAAAATATGTGTTTCAGTAGATAATAGATTTAAATTAAATTTTAGACAATTCATTGGTGCTTTTTATTTTAGATTATTTTTAAGGCCAATATTTGATCATGTCTTTGTCCCTGGTGAGTCAGGTATTAAATTGATGAAATTTTTAGGTATGAAAAAAAATGCTATTTTTACTGGACTATATGGCTGTGATGAAAATATTTTTTTTAATAAGAAAATTTTTAGCGAAAGAAAAAGTCAATTTATTTTTGTTGGACAATTGATTCATAGAAAAGGTATCGATATTCTAATAAAAAGTTTTCAAAATTATAAGCAAAATAATGGTAAATGGAGTTTAAGAATAATTGGTGGTAAGTCGTGGGACAATCAATATGGATTTTTAGATAAAAACATTATTTATTCCCCATTTTTACAGCCAGAAGAAATATCGATAGAAATGTCAAACTCAAAGTGCTTTGTATTACCATCACGAGATGATCACTGGGCAACAGTTGTCCACGAAGCAACCCGATGCGGTTTGCCTTTGCTTTTGTCAAGAGCTGTTGGGGCACACGAAGACTTGTTAGAACAGGGTAAAAATGGTTTTCTTGTGCATAAGAATATTCCCAATATATTAGAGCAATTGATGCATAAAATAGAGTCACTCGATAATGAAAATAAACTTTATCATTTTCATAATAAATCACTGGAATTATCAAAAAAATTCGGGATAGATTCCTATTCCAAATCCTTTCATAGAATTGTAAATGCTGCACAGAAATGATGTTAATGGGAATTTTTAATTAAACTTTCTAGGATATCTAAATTTTCAAAATCAACCATAGTCACTCTTTTTCCAAGTGGTTTGACGTAATCAGGTTTGTCGTGGGCAAAGATAACAAAACATTTTGCCTCCAGTGCTGAAGAAATATGTGCTGGGCCGCTTTCCATTGTTATAGTTACAAGGGACTTTCTAGCCATTTCTGCAAAAGCAGATATGGTATTTGAAAAAAATAACGTTTTCCCATTATATATTTGTGGTTTTAATTCTTGCGACAATAATTTTATTGTTTCCCTTTCATTTGGTCCATAAGCTATTACGAAGTTATAATTTGAAAATCGCTTTCTTAAGTCTATAATTTCATTTACTAAAAATGATTTCTGAGGATTGCTTCCTCCAGGATGAAACAGAATATAATCATTTTCAAATATTTTATTTTCAGATAAAAATTGTGTAACTTTTATTAAATCATTTTTAGGAATAAAAATATCGGGCATAAATTCTTCATAAGTTATGCCTAATTTTTTTAAAAGAAACATTCTTTTTTCGGCTAAGGTAGGCTTTAAGTCTAGAGTAATTGAATCAGTTAGAAGAAAAGTACCTCCTGCCATATCTATTCCTAATCTTCTTTTTGCAGCAGTCAAAAATAAAACGAAATTATTCCTAATCTCTCCTCTTGTCTCTATAGCTAGGTCATAATTTTTTTTTCTTAGTTTAATTATAGTGAAGAAAAAATGGAAAATATTTTTAATAGAATAATTATAGCGACTCCATGGAACATTTACAGAATATATATTATTTATTACTTCAGGATTTACTATTTGTAACATCCATGAATTAGATAAAATGTCGATTTGTGCATATGGATATTGATTTCTTATGTTTTTAATTAATGCAGTCGTCATGACACAATCGCCAATGAGATGGGACTCAAAAATAAGAATTTTTGAAAATAATTCTTCATGTAAATCTTTTAAGTTCTTTTTAAACATCAATTTTAAAAAGATAAAATCAAATATTCGACCAATTCTTTCTAAATGTGGATTATGATATTGACAAATATATCTTTTCATTTTTTTGTTAAATTCTTTCATCTAAAATATTTTTAAATTTTCTTAATGATTCATGCTTAGGGTTATGAAATATTTTTCCAGAATTACTTGAATAATAATTTTTTAAGTTATGTATCCAATCTGAAAAAATATTTGGAATATCAGTTTGACTGACACCAAATCCCTGATTGCATAAATCATGTGATAATGTAAAATCTGGTCCAACATAATAAATTGGTAAACCTTGGCTGATATAAGTGTACGCCTTGCTAGGGCATGCAAGGCCAATGCTTTCATAACTCAGACTTACAATTCCAAAATGATATTCTTTAAATAAATGAATTAAGTTATCAACCCTTTCAAACCGAGGTAAAAATTCTATTGTGCAGCCTAATTTGGAAAATATATTATTAATCTCTAGCTGTGATTTATGAGACATACCGACAAATGTTAAATATAAACTGCTCTGTTCCTTTAAAGTAAATTTTGAAAATAAATCCGACATAGGGGATAAATCGTGGACTTTGCCATAATTCCCTGCATAAATAAATTTTACAGTAAGATGAATATCTACTTTTTGAATGAAATTAGAAGAACCTAAATATGTGGCCCATGGGGGGCAAACAATTACATTATCTAAATTTACATTGTTTGAACAGATTCTTTTTTTCATACTTTCATCTAAGCAAATAATTTTTTTTGAGTTATTGCATAGTTTTTTTTCAATATATCTCAAGAACCTCGCAATAAAATTAAAGCCTTTTGTTTGTAAGAATCTTGCTTCGATCTCAGGGTGTGCGTCCATAAACCAAACATAGCAATCAATTTTTGAAAACTTGCACAAAAAGAGGCAGTATAAATAAAGCATAGGTGGACTCGTTGTAATAACAATAGATTTATGAATATTCAATTCTTTTAAACTTATGTAAGGGATGAAAAAAGACATATAAATAAAAGATTTTAATAAATTAAACAGTCTTTTAGGTCTCAATCCTCCTGGTACATAATTTTTAGAAAAAAATATGTTTTTAGACGAATTCTTCTTGTCTAAATTAATGAAATCAATAATATCTTTAACATGTTTTGAATTTGGTGAAGAACTACTTATACAAAACTCATCAATTAAATAGATAATTTTTTTCATATTATATATAATTTTATTTCTAGAATTTTTTTTTTAATTTTGAAAGCATATCCTATTGTTTATAATTCCTCGCATCTCTAAAAAGATAATCATGGTTACTAATCTGCTCAAGTAATTGATAATCATAATCTTGAAGAAATGAAATTAATTTTTCTTTATCCCGCGATTCTATGCATAAAATTTTAAACCTAAATTTATTGTGATCAATGCCTTTAAGAACTTCAATTTCAGCTCCTTCTACATCGAGTGAAAGTAAATCAATTGTATTTGGAGCATTTCCTTTAACTAATAAATTATTAAGTGTTGTTGCTATTGCTCCAAATGTAAATATATTTTCAGTTGCACTTAAAAATTTTTTCCCATTCATTGCATTCATAAATGGATTTTCTAAGTCAGACTCTAAACCAATTGGAGATGACATAAGATTTGAATATGCTATTTCAACAAATTTATCTTTGTACTCAAAAGATGTGCAAGCATTACAAAAAATATTTGTTTTAGATGATCTGTTTTCTCTACATAATAAATAGTTATTTGGGGAAGGCTCAATTAGAATGCCTTTCCAATTTTTATATCGTTCAAAGTATTTTGTGTTAAATTGAGTTATTCCGTCATTAGCTCCTAATTCAACAAAAAATCCGTTTTCATAATTTAGGTATTTCTCAATTTTTTCATCTAGCTTATTGAGGCCATAATATTTTGTATTTTTTTGCTTAATTTTTTTTAATAATCTAAATAAAAAAGGTGGTAGCAAGTCCTTTATAAAAAATCTTACTCTTATGCTAATATTATCTGTAGTTGATATCAATGGTACTTTCCTTTCACTTTAAGCTATTTTACAAAATGACCATCAAAAAAAATTTAAAAAAGAATACTTCATATTTATTGACATAATAAATCATAAGGATGAAGTTTGAAAGTGTCTTTAAAAAATATGACATCATAACTCGTAAAAAACATGCTTTATAGAGTGACATGTCAATGAGCTTACGTTTTAAAAGTATTGCTTAAATACCAATCCACTGAAATTTTTATGCATTCCTCAAAGTTTAAATTTGCCTTCCAGCCTAAACTATTTATAAACGAACTATCCATTCGTTTCCGTGGAGTGCCGTTTGGTTTTCTTGAATCAAAAGAAACACACCCCTTAAATCCAACGGTAAAGGCAATGGTTTTTGCGAGTTCTTTAATACTTATTTCATACCCTGTTCCTATATTAATGTGACAAAGTCCTTGATGTCCTATTATACTATTTTCTAATTCTTCAAAAGAAATATTATTTGCTAAATAGGAGATCGCATTTCCTAATTCCATTGAATACATAAATTCTCTCAATGGCGTACCATCACCCCAAACCACAACTTCAGATAGGTTCAATTCTTTGGCCTCGCAGAATTTTCGAATTAACGCAGGGAGTACATGTGAATTTTCCGGATGAAAGTTATCATGGGGGCCAAAAAGATTTGTCGGCATTGCACAAAAATAATCTCTTCCATATTGTTTTCTCAAACTATTTATGAGTTCAATTCCAGCAATTTTAGCAATTGCATAAGGTTGATTTGTATACTCGAGCTTCCCTGTTAATAAGTATTCTTCTTTAATTGGTTGTGGGCACTCTTTTGGATAAATACAACTGCTTCCTAAAAAAATAAGTCTATGAACATTATTTTCGTGGGCAGCCCAAATAACATTATTTTGAATCTGTAAATTTTGATAAATAAAATCTGCTCTATATGTATTATTTGCGTGAATTCCTCCAACTTTTGCTGCAGATAATATTATAATATTAGGCTTTTCTTTTGAAAAAAAATTATTCACATCTAAAGTATTTAGTAAATCTAATTCACTTCGAGTTTTTGTAATAATATTATTATAACCATTTTGTCTTAAAGTCTCAACTATAGCGCTCCCGGCTAATCCTTTATGACCTGCGACAAAAATTTTATCTTTTTTAGTCATAAGTCCCATAAACTTTACCTCGTTATCGATCAATAACATCCCTTAGAAAAAAATCTTCTGCAAAACATTCTATAGATTTTAATTCATTTATAAATTAAAATCGCGTCACTCAATATGATGTTTTCAAGATCCCCTTCTGAAGGAGGCAGTGTGACTCAGCAAAAAATAGCTCTTATTACTGGTATTACAGGGCAGGATGGGGCTTATCTTTCTGAATTTTTACTTAAAAAAGGTTACATTGTGCATGGAATAAAACGAAGAGCAAGTTCTTTTAATACACAAAGAGTGGATCATATCTTTATCGATCATCATAATCCAAAGGCAAAATTTTTTCTTCATTACGGTGATTTGACTGATAGTACTAATATTATACGTATTATTCAAGAAACACAGCCAAATGAAATTTATAATCTTGCAGCGCAAAGTCACGTGCAAGTGAGCTTTGAAACTCCTGAATACACTGCGAATGCGGACGGAATAGGAACTCTGCGTTTATTAGAAGCAATTCGTATTTTAGGTCTTTCGAATAAAGCCAAATTTTACCAAGCTTCTACGAGCGAACTTTATGGGAAAGTTCATAATATACCTCAAACAGAAAAAACTCCTTTTTATCCAAGAAGTCCTTATGCTGCAGCTAAAATTTATGCATATTGGATAACTATTAATTATAGAGAAGCATATAATATATTTGCTTCTAATGGCATATTATTTAATCATGAAAGCCCTCTGCGTGGAGAAACATTTGTTACTCGGAAAATAACAATGGCTGTAGCTCGTATTGCAGCTGGTTTACAAGAATGCCTATATATCGGTAATATTGATGCGAAAAGAGATTGGGGGCATGCAAGAGATTATGTTGAAGGGATGTGGAAAATATTAAACCACACTCAGGCGGATGACTTTGTTCTAGCAACGAATAGAACAACTCCTGTGAGAGACTTTTTAATAATGGCTTTTAAATTTGCTGGTATTGAAATAGAATTTTTTGGGACAGGTATTGATGAAATTGCTAAATGTATTAAAACTGGAAAAACAGTAATTAGAATTGATCCTAATTATTTTCGCCCAACAGAGGTTGATATTTTGATGGGTGATTATTCTAAAGCGAAATATGAACTTAATTGGGAACCAACTATTAATGTAGAAGAATTATGTAAAGAAATGGTTTTTGCCGATATAAAAAGAGTAAATGATAGTTTGTCGCAATCTGACGTTAAGAAAAAAACTGTTGAAGAGCTTTCGCACGAAGAAGGAGGATTTTTATCTTGGCATAATAAAATATTGACAAATAATTATCAATTTACATGAATTTATTTGAAATATACGTGTTTTATTTATTGTAATAAAATAATAATTATAAATAATAATGCGAATTTTCTTCATAGAAATCCAAACATTTTTTTAATCCTTCAAAGAGATTTGTTTTGCTTTCCCAACCCAATAATTTTTTTATTTTGGAATCATCTGCATAATAGTTTCCAATATCAATAGCTTTTCTATCAATGGGAAAAGGCTGTAACTCATATTTACAATTAGGATTTATACTTTGAAAAGTTTTTGCTAAATCAAGTAATGATATTTTTTCTCCACCGAGATTAAAAATTTCAGATTTATCTGAATTTGAAATTGCTGATAAAAGAAACGCATCTACCAAATCATCTATGTAAGTTAGATCTCTCACTTGTAAGCCATCACCAAAGATAATTATTGGTTTTTTTTCTATAATATTCCGTAGCCAAATATCTATAAATGTCTGTTTCGCATCTTTTATTCTTACTCTAGGACCATATGTATTAGTCAATCTTAATATAACAGATTTAATTCCATAGACATTATTATATAAAATATGATAGTTTTCTGCGGAAAATTTATTGATTCCATTTACATCTACTGGAGATATTGGATGTTCTTCGTCTACTGGCAGATAATTAGGTTTTCCATATATTTGTCTTGTACTCGCGTATATTATTTTTACATTAGGATTGAATTTTCTGCATGCTTCAAGAATATTTATTTAAGTTTCAACATTTATACTTAAGTCATTCCATGGGTCAAGCATTGACTCGATATGTCCAAGTTGACCTGCAAGATTAAATATAATATCTTGGTTTTTAATAGCGTTTCCAATTGACGTTTTGTCACGAGTGTCAGAAATATTTACCATCAGATTGGGATGAATAGGTTCTAAATTAAACTTATTAGCACCATATTGAGTGAGCATTTTGTCAAAAACAGTTACTTTTGCTTCGAGTTCTAAAAGTTTTATTGCAAGATTTGAACCAATAAATCCATATCCCCCAGTTATTAGAACATTTTTATTTTTAAAAAAATTATTATATTTCATTATATTCTCGGTTTTTTAAAAAAAAACTAAAATAATTATCTCATATATTTTAAATGCTTGCAATCTAATTTCGCATAAATTTTGTTTTCATTTCCTTAACTAGAATTCACTCCAATTTTTCATTTGTAGTATTCAATAAACCAATCTCAGTCCTGCCAATGTTGTCAATGCTATCCAAGCTAATGCAATGATACAGATAAAATGAATTTTATAAAAGAAGCGACTGTGTCTTTTAGAAAGAGTTCTAAGCGCTGCAAAAAGAACGAGGCTTCTTAATGCAATAATATTGAGTTTATATTCAGTTTGATATTCTAAGGGCAGCAGTAAAAGAATAAGAGGTAAAATGGCTAAAAGAAAGTCTGTTGGAGCAATTATGAGATATTTTCTTTTAAAGGTAAAGATAAAGAAAAATAATGTACTAAATAGCAACCAAATAAAAAGATAATTATAAGCGTGTTGTAGATTGTATTTTGTGCCAAATATTTCAATCCAAATAACGTTTGAGTTGTTTGCTATAAGTAAAACAGTAGAAGCGATGGCTATAAGAAGGGACTCAAAAAAACTATCGCTCTTTTTTATAAAAATTGTGCAGATCATAATCAATGCCATACATGCTGCAACGAGACTGATTGTTTTTGGCACGACACCGGCTAAAAAGGGTGTTGCAAGCAAAATGAGGTAAATTGTATATCTGTTAAGATGTTCCCAATATTTTAAGAAGAGAGTGATTTTGGGACCAGCGCTTGAGTTTGAAACAAGGAAAAATTTATAACTTGAAAGTTGAGTGATAAAACCATCGGTTAATTTAACAGAAAAAACAATGCAGAAGATAGATAATAACACTCCAACTATTGGAGTCCAATTTAAATTATATTGTGGATAGGCAATCGGAAGAATTCCTAATATACCGAAAAATATCATTAGAAAATAAACAATGATTACACTTTGTGCATGGGTAAAACCCATTTTAATAAGTGAGTGATGAAAATGTCTCGTGTCGGCTTTGAGCGGGTTTTTTCCTTCAATGAGTCTGAGAATAATCACATGAGCCGTATCAAAAATAGGTATTGATAAGCAGAGCAGGACACTTAAAATTGGAAAATAATTTAATTTTGTGCTATTTTCTAAAATCCATCTTGAATTATGCTCTGAAACTGTTTCGTTATTTAGTATCAGTATTAAAAAGACGCCTACCATAAAACCGAGCCAATTGCTGCCTGAATCGCCCATAAAAATGGATGATGGATGTGTGTTGTATTTTAAGAAGCCAAGAATAGCTCCGATGATGGGGATGCTAAAAACAATAATGAGATTTAAATTATGAGTGCTTAAAAAATGCAGATAGCTTAATAAAGAAATACCAATGAGGACAACACCACCTGCAAGCCCATCAAGTCCATCAACCATATTAATAGAATTGATAGATCCAATTATTATAAAAGTAGAGATTATAATGCCTAGAATATATGGAATGGTAAAAGTTATATCGCTGGAAAAAGTAATATTTTGAATTTGCAGATTTGAAAAAAAGACAACTGTCAAGGCAGTTATGGTTTGAATGCAGAGTCTTATTTTGGCTGTCAGTGTTTTAATATCATCGATAAGGCCGAGCGCAAACATTACAAATGAGCAGCAATAAATAAGTGCCATGTTGGATGGAAGTTTCCAAATAGAAACACTGATAAAAAATCCAGCTACGATTGCCACCCCGCCTAATCTTGGGATTGGTTGCGTGTGCATGCGGCGCGATTTTGTAAATGGAATATTGTTTTCGATGGAGTCAGAAGCAGTTATTTCGCCTTTATCGGGTAAGTCATAAATTTGTTTTTTCTTAGCTAAATAAATCATTAAAGGGACTAAAAGAAGAGAAAATGTAAATGATGTAAAGAAAATGAGTATAGTATATATCCCACTCAATATTTTTTCTCCTGTACAATCTTAATAATATATTTAAAATAAAAGAATGTCTCTTTCTTTTGATATACTTAAAGATATACGTTCTTTTTAAAATTTGCAAAAGAATGGTTTTAAAAAGCAAGGGCATAATTGAGTGAATTTACTTTTTACTAACTGAGTTATTATTTTTTATATAAAATCTCCACAGTTTTTCTTTTCCTGCAGATATTCCTATGCGGGGGGCAGAGATGATTTCGAAAGGTTGAAGTTTAACTGAATTTTCTAACCAAAGATTATTTTCTTTTGCCAGCAAAATACCATTTTGTTCTTTTGTGATTTCGAGGTAACGACAGAGTTTTCCAGGGCCAGCAGCTTCTTTTGCGTGGGAATGATCGGGAATTTCGAGGGCACGTATAAGTACGGCTTGGCCACTGTCTTTTTCCCCTGACACAATATTGAAGCAATAATACATGCCATAAATAAGATAAACATAGCTCATACCACCTTCTTCAAACATAGGAAGAGTGCGCTTGGTTTTACCCCGAGAAGCGTGGCAAGCAGGGTCGTCTGGCATATAAGCTTCCGTTTCGACGATGATTCCTGTTTTGCGCAGACCTTTAGAATTGACATGACAAAGCGTCATGCCAAGCAGTTTTGGGGCAAGTTCCGTGGCATTTTGTTTGAAGAAATTTCTATCTGCGAGGTTCATATTAAAGTCACTCTCAATGAGATAAATAAATATAAAAGCACATTTTTTGCAGAACGCTTTTTGTAAAAGCAAAGTTTACTGTAATAATTGCTTGAGAAAAATGCAAAGCTGTTTTAATTCTTTGCTGAACATTATGATGGAGATTAAAATGTTTAGTAACGAAAATGACCCTGATTTTCAATGGTACTTGCAATTATCGAATACTGTTCTAACTGAATGGGGCGCTACTGAAGACGATGATTTGTAATCAAAAAAAACAGATCAAGAAAAATTTGAAAATATGAAAAATAAATTTATATAATTATAAATTATTTATTAAAAAAACATACACACACGTATATCCATACCACCTTGGGTGAAATGATAAGTTTCGAGTTCTGCGCCGCGCATACATTTGCAAAAAGCGGACCAGGAGTCTTCATTTGGGCAAAGGATAAAGCCGAATAAATGCGAATTATTATTTTTTAATTTTGCTCTTATTTCGGAAACTTTTTTGCCTACATTTGCATAGAAAACAGTTGAGTCCCCTTTGTCATTTAAACGGATGCCATATGGGGGATTGAGTGGAAGAAAAACATTCCCGAAATTTTCATTTTGCAAAAGTTCATCGATGTTTAATTTTAAGAAGTTTTCGCACAATATTTTTTCGTCGATATTATTGTGTTTATGAAAACTATTAATAAATAAATCCTGCAGTGAAGTGTCGAGTTTGTTTTTGAAATTTTCAATATTTTCTAGAAATGCAATATTTGCTTGTTTTGAATTGTCAATGCTGAGAATATGGAATGGATTTTCTGCTGAGTTTAATAGGGCTAGTTTGGAAAACTCATGGGATTTTTTTAAAAGAAAAGAAAAGTTTTCTTTTCTAAATAGAGGCATTTTTTGAATTGCGTACTCTCTATTTAGTAGACAAGGGGCGTGTGCAAATTGTGATAAAAGATATTCAAAAACAAAAGTACCAGTTCCTGAAAAAGGGAGCATGAGTGTCTGCGCTTTGAGATCTGGGTTGTGTTTCTTTAGGAAGTCAAATGCTTTTGTAATTGTGCAGGCAGCCGCATCTTCGCGTAAGGGGGCGCTGGCACTTAAAGTACCACGATAGCCTCTTTTATACAGGGGCTGACCACAGAGGGATATACTGACGGTTAATTTGTCTTTGTACAGCTCTGCATAAAGAGCTGTTGTTTCGTTGGTATTTTCACCGCTAACGATTTCAAGGCATTTATCTTTTAAGATATTTGCTAAGATTTCTTTTAAGCCGCTCTCATGAAATGCTTTGCTTGCAACAGAATCGACTTTCACTTTGAGTGACATTGATTTCTGTAAATAATAATCCCAAGCAATGGATTGACAATGTTTAGCAAAAGCTTCTTTCCCAACAGCTTTTTCTTCGAGCAATAAAAGGCGAAGATCGGTGAGACAAAGACTGCGTAAGAGAATTTCGTTTAAGGCAAAAATATGCACATTTTCAATTAAAATTTCATTTTTTAAGAGCGTACATTTGCTATTAAACTTCTGTTTAAACCAAAGGCTGTTTAAAATCTCTTCGACTTCTTGTAAAGCAGTTGAGCCAAATCCCGCTGGAAAAGTTGCAATTGCTGATTGTGATTTCCCATAGATGTGCTTTTTAATTTGTTTTTCAATATTTTGCTCTTTTTCTATCTTCATCTTGATCCTATTTTTTCTTCATGGTGAAAAATATCGCAGCAAAATAGATTTTCTTGTTCACTGAGTTGATATTTAATCTCAATCTTATTTTGTTTATTTAAAAGTTTTTTAAGTGGTATTGCTATTGGGCTCCAGTGTTCACAGGCATCCGTTTCTTTAGGATTTGATGAAATTGTGATTGACTGGGTCAAATGGACTCTAAACCAAAAGATAGCAAGAATATTATCACTATCTTCTTCAATAGTAATTTCTTTTTTTCCAGAGAGAGGATGTTTCGTTAAGTCCGCACTATAAACTGGAGGTGGATCGAGACGGGTTGCGCCCAATTCACATGTTTTTGCAAGATATTTAAAATCATGTGCGTTCAATGCGATGGGGAATGAAATACAATCTAAATCGAGTTTAGTTGCGGCTGCGTGCATAAAATTATTAGTAAAATTATTCTTATCAATAACCGTTTTGAGTTTATTATATGCTTTGATTCTATGCAAAGAAGGATGGCTCTTCAATTCGATCAGATCGAAAAAGACTGTGACTTTATTTGGGATATATGTAATTTGTTTGCCAACAAAACGCGAGCCGATTTCTCTGAGAGTGGGAATCACTCCTTCCTGAAAAGGATCGTTGCCAAAAAGTTCGCTCACAACAGTCGTGATGGGATCATTTATTTCAACATCGAAACTGTTTGTGTTGTGCAAAATAAAATTCTTTGCATTTGTTTCAAGTCCGAGTTTTGTAAAGATAGGTTTGATATTTTCTGCAATCTTAGTTTCTTCTATTGCAATGACTTTTTTTGCTCCAAGCGACAGCGCTTGCGCTGAAAGCAGACCTGTGCCAGCGCCCACATCGAGAACGATAGAATGATTTGTAACGACTTTCTTTATAGCATCGTAATATGCGTTTGAGCGCATACTATCAGAGATCATAGCCCATTGAATCCAAGGGTCACCAAATCCATCCTCATGCAGATGACGAGAATTCTCAGCGCTTAAGCTGATAACAACGCCTGCGCCAATGAGATCATTTAATAATTCAGTGCATTCTTCTTTGTTTGGAATATTATTTAAAAGATTATTATATTGTTTCTTTATTTTGCTGGGAATGAGATCTACATCTGTTACTTTATTGTTGTCCGTTAAAAAACACAAAAATGTCAAAACTTCAGGAGCGACATAAAATTCGCCAGATGAACTTGAAATAGATGCATATATATTACCATCTTCTCCAATGCGAAAGCGAAGCCCTTTTGCTAAGCTAAGTTTTGTCGTTTGGTGTTTTGTGCTTTGTTTGGACATTGTAACCCTTTTTGAGTTAGAAGGTGATTCTAAAAATACGCGACGACAGGTTGTCGCATGGGAAGGTATAAAAATGCAAACGAAAAATATTCTTGAAGCTATTGGAAGAACTCCTTTGGTAAAAATTAACCATCTCTTTAAAAAAGAAGGGGTGGAGGTCTATGCAAAATGTGAGTTTTTAAATCCAGGCGGGTCGGTAAAAGATAGAATTGGTTATCAAATGGTTTTGGATGCCCAAAATTCCGGAAGAATAAAACCAGGTGATATTTTAATTGAACCTACGAGCGGGAATACAGGTATTGGCATAGCGTTGGCAGGAGCTGTGCTCGGTTATAAAGTTATTATTACTTTACCAGAGAAAATGAGTAAAGAAAAACAAGTTGTGCTTGCAGCTCTAGGTGCAGAAATAATAAGAACACCAACGGAAGCTGCGTATGATGCGCCAGAAAGTCATATTTCGGTGGCCAATCGTTTGGCGAAAGAGTTACCAAATGCGCATGTCCTCGATCAGTATGCCAATCCATCAAATTGTGATGCGCACTACAAATTTACGGCACAAGAAATTATCGATGATCTTGGCATGGTGCCCGATTATTTGGTAGCAGGGGCGGGAACAGGTGGAACAATAACTGGGATAGCTAAAAAATTTAAAGAGTTAAAGCCTAGTTGCCAAATTGTCGGCTGTGACCCCGTGGGCAGTATTTTAGGGGGGGGCACTGAAGTAGGAACTTATCAAGTTGAAGGTATTGGCTATGATTTTTTCCCAAAAGTTTTGGATTGCAATCTGATCGACAAATGGATAAAAACGACTGATGAACCAAGTTTTGTTTGGGCGCGTAGGGCAATTCGTGAAGAAGGCTTTTTGTGTGGTGGCAGTTCAGGAACAGCCTTATTTGGTGTGAATGAAATTCTTGCTGATGTCCCTAAGGGCTCTAAAATTGTGGTCATTCTTCCAGATGGAATTCGCAATTATATGACAAAACTGATGGACAACGATTGGCTGTCTAAATTGAATTTTAAAAAAGCAATTATAGCAAATAATAAATTTTCTAAATAAAATTTATGAAGAGAATAGGAAAATTATGAAAGCAAAATTGCTTTTATTTACTAAAATAAAATTATCTGACAGTGCATTCAAGGTCATGTTTGCACTGCTAGATAATAAAATTGTCGAAGTTTCCTTGGATAAAAATGAATTAAAAGGAATTTTTAAGAAAAATAAACTCATACGGCATGATAAATTTGACTGGCATATAAACAAGAATGTGAATACAAAATATTTACTCGAAATTATTGTAAAAAGCGAAGACGGATTGCCATTAGTATTGCATTTATTGGATGAGAAAATGCCATTAAATTGGTATGTTTTTCCGAAAGCTGTAAAATTATTGAACGATGGAGGAGAGAAAAACTTTCTTCAACTTGCTGTTCAATATATTTCCAATGGTGGAATAGACGACAGTGTCATTGCGGCAGATTATGATGAAGAGTTTATTAGAACTTTGCAAAAAAAATTAACAGATGAAGGTGACTGATCTTACAGAATATAGGATTGCTCTTTAATTATAGCATTATCACCATTGCAATATGAAATATTCTCAGTTAATCTTCTCTTGGTTTGTTTATTTGTTTTTTATTTTTATAAAAATGGTTAGAAAATGAAATTTATTTCTAAAAAAGGCTTAACAATATTTGCATCTACTTTCCTTTTCTTTGTCCCAAGTTGGCAAACAGCGCAGGCGCAATGTGAAGTAGGTCCCATTCTTTTTCGTGACACCCTTTTTGGTGCAGGAATTGGAGCGGGAGTTGGAGCTTTGGTTTTAATTGCCAGCGAAACGTCTGACAAGGTGCCTGCAAAAATAGCAACAGCAACTTTGATTGGTGCAGGGTTAGGTGTTATGGTCGGTGTGATTGAACTCTCTTTTTCAGACTGCAGTTCGGGCAATCGACACATAAATAAATTCGATCAACCTGGATTTCATGCTGAGCCTCTCTTCACCTATGTGCCAAAACCGAATTTTTATGGAAATAATCCTAGTGAATCCGAAAACTCTATTGATATCGGAGATCTTAAAAAGATGACAATGGGCCTAAAACTTCAATACACATTTGATAATTAAAAATAGTAATTTACTTTCTCAAAGCAATTTCTTTTTGAAGCAATCCCATCACCATTTTCCCATCGCAGGTGGGAAAATTTTGTTTTAAATCTTTCATAATAAGACCCATATTTATTTTTTCTTCTTTGGGCACTGAGTTTATTTTATCTTTGATAATATTTATCAATTCATCTTCACTTGGTGCTTTAGGCATATACCTTTCGACAATCTGCAATTCTTTTTCTATCTGGACTTGCTTTTCACTTCCTTTTGGGAACATTTCAAGGGAATCTAGAAGTTGTTTACGATATGTCAAAACAGAGTCAAACTCAGGAACAGGTTTTGCAGCTGTTTCTCCATATTGAATAGCACTGATCAACATACGAACAACTGCTAAAACTTCTTTATTTTGTTCTTTAAGCGCGACTTTAAGATCTTCCTTTAGTTTCTCTTTTAATGAACTCATCTTTTTTCCTTTACTTTGTTTTAAACACCCATACGCCATTCCAGTTTTTATCGACACCTTCTTTTTTAAGATATTGGCAGCGTTCGATAAATTCTAAGCTTGGAGGGTCTTCAGCCTTTATTTTTAAGGCATTTTTAAATTGAGCAATTGCTTCATTCCACTTTTGGGCACGATATAAACTCAAGGCGCTTTCATATGCATGAATGAGTTCTTTTATCTGCTCTCTTTCTGATGCTTGAAAACGCATGACTTCAAAAATACGGACGGGCTCATTTTTCCCTTTAACTTGAATAATATCAAGCTCTCGCAAAAGGAATTTTTCAGGATTTTTTAGACTATTTTTTGTAAACTCCGAACAAATAATTCGTGTTCCATAGTTCTTATTAATCCCTTCAAGGCGAGCTCCTAAATTGACTGCGTCGCCAAGCACAGTGTAGTCAAAGCGTTGATCGCTCCCCATGTTTCCAACTACCATATCGCCCGTATTAAGGCCAATTCCTATATCGAGAAAGGGCAGCCCTTCGCTGGCCCATTTTTTTTGTAAATTCTCAAGTTCATCGAGCATCTTGAGACTTGAAACAACTGCCCGATCAGGATGGTCTTCGATTGGTATAGGAGCCCCCCAAACGGCCATAACAGCATCGCCTATATATTTGTCAAGAAGTCCATTTGAATCAAGGATTATTTTTGTCATTGGTGTGAAATATTCATTTAAGAGAGAGGTCAGTTTTTCGGGGGTGAGGGATTCGCTAATGGTTGTGAACCCTCTTACGTCTGAGAAAAAAACAGTTAGGTTCTTTTTTTCCCCACCGAGTTTGAGTTTATCGGGTTGCTCCATAAGCTGATTTATAACAGCGGGATTTAAGTAATATTGAAATGCACTTCTCACTTTTTTCTTTTCGCGTTCTTCTGTAAAATACTTAAAAATAGTTATACCAAAATAAATTGAAATACTTTGCAAATAAAACATTCCTACATAAAACCAATTTCCTTTGCCAAATAAGAAGTATTTATCAATTAAATAGAATGAAATAAGTATAGTCCCTACAAAAATAGCTGACTTTATCGCGCTCATATGTTTTAATATAAAGGAAAAAACAATGCCGGATACTATTAAAAGTGCAATTTCTAAAAAAGGGGCTGAGAGCGGCCTTTTCATAAAATTTTGCGTTAAAATATTTTCAATAACTGTAACGTGATGGCCTACTCCATCGAAATTTTCATCAAATGGAGAGGGGCGTTTGTCATTTGTACCTGTAGCCGTTCCTCCATAGACGAGAATAGGTGGGACATTTTTTGGGATTTTATTTTCATAGGCATCTTGTAATGACAATTGAGGCAATTGCTCAAACTCACCATAGTGATTGATTAGAAGTTTGCCTTGTCCATCATAAAATAATGGGATTTTTATTTGCGGTTTCTTACTATCGCTAGGATATAGTTCAATGCTTTCAATGCCTAACTCATCGAAGTGGACGACAATTCCACTTTCCAAATAATTTGCCGCAAGAGAGAGTCCTAAACTCGGAACAACGATGGCATTTCCGTGAGAAATACCTTTACTATCAGTGGGTTCAATTGCTTTGACCAAAGCAGCTTTTCGGATCAGGCCGTCCGATTCAGATTGGTTGTTTGCAAAGCCAACATAGCGTGATTTGCCAGCAATAACTTCTGTGTTTGTGACTACGCCGTAACTCATTAATTCTTTATATTGATTTATTTTTTTACCTGCTGGAAAATCGACAAAATCGATAGCTGAATTTTTTAAACGATTAAAACTTGCGAGCCAATCATATTGAGAATTTAAGAGTTGGGACTTGTGATCAATAAAGTAAAACCCTTGAGTGATAGATTTAAAATCTTCTATACCCCTCCCTAACGAAAAATCACCAGGACTATTGTTCATCAATTTGTACAAAGTGTTTTCATACTCTTTAGAGTTTAAATGCTTTTCTAAATAAATTTGTTTTAGATTCAATAGACTTTCATCCAGAAACCTTCTTTGCGGTTCACTAAAAAAGACATCAAAACCAATCCATTTGACTCCCGCATTTTTTAAATTTTGCAGTACTTTTTCATAAATATCCCTTGGGAATGGCCAACGACCAAACTTTTCAATACTTTTATCATCTGCTGTCAATGTTCCCACTACCCCAGTTAACTTGATCGGTCCTCTGATTTTAAAACGAACGTCGTAGAGTTCTCGTTCCAATTGTCCAACGAGATCTAAAGCATTTTTAGGTAGAGAATAGTGTCTAAGCAAAAGGAACAAACATATAAAACAGATGAATAAACCTGTCTTAAAAGATGTTGGCATTAAGAAAAAGTGGAGAATCTTCTTTTTAGTAAAAAGCCTACGCTTATTTTTTTCCATAAAAAGTCCTTTTTATAATATATTATATTATTTTTTATTTAAAAAATTTCATGTGGGTAATTTTGTTTTAACTTGCCAAAAGTAAGATTTCATCTAGAACTGAGGGCGCCGAAGAATTCATTTTAGCTTTAACATCCATATTGAGCTTAATTGGGTGAACATTTGTTTTTTTAATTTTAATTTGCTGCTTTTTATCATTTAAAATATCGTTATATAGAGAAGATATTTTGCTAATAAACTGACGAGATTGTTTTGTTCTTGTACTTATTAATATATCAATTATAATGTCTCCTGCTGCCAAATATATATCTTTTTTATGATTTTTTATAGATTCTAAATGATTTAAAATAATATCCATCAAGCTTGTTGTGAGTTTAGCATGATTAATGGCAAATGCTTTTTTAAGTAGAAATGAAACATGTATGGTAATATTTTTATAATCATCTTGATCATTTAATGGAGATTTTAAAAATTGATTTAAGAGCTTAATAAATTCATCTGGGTTTTTTAACATCTGCGCTTGCAAAACAGACTGAGTCATTTCAGCAATAAATGCAGATCCACCTAGAAAAACAGTTAAATGTTCTTTTAGAAAGTAGAAAGCAGTTTTATTTCTTTCTGGATTCATAAAGTATTTGTTAAAAACACTCTCAAGTAAACTTTCGCCAAAACGAGATAATATTTTTTGGAGATATAATTGAGGCTTAGTATCAATTCGAGTTAAATAATAAACAAGACCGATACGAATTTCTTCATTATTGACATTACTTCTTGCAAGTAAATTAGAAGTGATATATTTAATAACATGCTGGGTGTGTTCCGAGTTAAATTCATTCTTAAGATGAAATTTGTCGAGCTTAATGCCTAATTCAATTATTAATGCTAAAGAATGAGCAGCTATCAGGCTATTATTTGATGAAAAATCATATTCATGATCCATGATTGAAAATAAAGTTTGACATATTTTTTCAATAAAATGCATGTTAGAAACTTCTTCCAGAAGTAAATCTATTAATTTATTATTATGTTGAAATTCTTTTTCAAAACTTGAGATAAGACAAAATGAGAAAAGTTGATCATAAATAGGTTCTTCTAAAGTGAACTTATTTTGCAGTTGAGATGCGGTAAACTCGATTAATTTATTTTTTTGATCAAATGTTAGAGAATTATATTTATCATGAATAAATTCGATATTATCCAATTTCTTGAGTTCATTCTTATTTAAACTTTTTTCCAGAATAAAAATTCTTAATGTGGACAATGGGTCCTCTTTTAAGTGTATTTCAATTTTTTTAACCATTTAGGCCTCCCTGGGTCGGTCCAAATAGATTGTGTAAGAGTTAGATAAAATAGCGCAGTGCATGAGCAAATCAGAATCTTATACTCTTTAAATAATTGTATCGGATGAGATTGATAAAATATGAATTTATAATTAAAAAATCAATAGTTACAATGTCTTGTTGTCTTGGGTAGGGAAGGTTTTTCATAAAATTAAATAAATTATTATATAAAATATATACTTATGTAAATTTGTAAGAAAAAAATAATTAACTTAATATTAATTTTTAATAAAATTAAAATATTAATAAATATAAATAAAAATTATTTTTAAAAGTACGAAAGTACTTGAAAATTGATAATTTGTATTATACATGAACTTTTCTGTTAAATTTTTTTATAATAGGGAAATATAATATAAATAATTTTGTATTTCCCTAATAATATTTTTTCGCAAAATTTAAAGGATTTTTAAATGAAAGTTAAATCTTATTACGTAGTCATTTTGCTTTTTTGTTTCTTTTTAAATTCATGCAAATTAAATAATTTGCATAGTGAATTATCTAACGGAGAGCTTTCTTTAGTAGGATTATCGTTTCAGGCGCAGATCAGAAATATTGCTAAAAATAACTTTGTGCTTGAAGGATTTTATGGAGACGGATGTAAGAAAAGCGCACGCGGACAAGTATGGAAACTCTTTGGGGGAAATCAAATTCATGAGCATTCTCTCTCCTTAAACAGTGGTGATACAAATTGTAATATTTTTCTGACTAAATTGTATGTAATTTTAAACAATGTAAATAATGAATATAATATAATAAATAATGGTGAAAACAAATATCTTTTGACAGAATATTATTCTAATAAATTTTTGGAAATAAAAAAATTACGAAATTCACAAGGTAACTTGGACGATAAAATATACATTAGGGTGAAAATTAAAAAAGGTGATTTGTTTTTACCTCCAACTATCCATCTTCAATTGGGCAGAATGAAAGAATTTGACTATAGCATTCAAGGGAAAAATATTAAGATAGATTATTCAATTAAATATCCGATAAAAGAATTGGCACATGAAGCTATTTATCGCGTGTATCCGTTTGAAAATGGTGTCTATGCTGTAGGTTATAAAACCACATATGATTATCAAACTAAAAGTCAAGGAGGATTATTTTACACAAATGATTTTTTAATAAGTGATTTTAAAAAGGTAGAATCAATAAAGAGTTATGATGTGCGATATATGGTCTTTGATAGTGAGTTTATTTATGCGGCAAGCTATCGTGATGAAGGTGGTGGTGGTGGGTTATATTATGCTTCTTATGATGATAATCTGAACTTTAAAATGGTGCAGGATCCACTCATCCTAAATAAAAAAATAACAAGGGTAGCTGTTTCGGGTAAAAATATTTATGTTGTAACAAATGAAAATTCTTTTTATTTTACAACAGAAGGTGTCAATGGGGTCTTTAGAGAAATAGTTATACCTAACATTCATATAAATTCTTTACATATATCTGAAAATAATGTTATAATAACTACAGAAAAAAATTTATACTACACAAATGATTTAACAAGTGGAAAATTTTATAAAAATAATTATGAATTACAAGACAATTATGTGAGTGAAATCGCAGTCGCTAAGAATATAATTATTTTGGGTGGAAAAAATGGTATTTATATTTCGAAAGAAGGTCTTGAAGGAGAATTTATTCCTCAGCAAGAATTGCAAGGCAGTGAAATTTACAATTTATTTTTACAGGGAAATTATATTTATGCATCTATTCTTTGTAAAAATTGTGGATATAATCTCCGAAATAATTTAATAAGTGAAAAAAATAAAAATATAGTTCACTCTGATGGTATATATCAAGCAGATATAAATGAAAGTCCGATAGTCTTTCGAAATACTGCACATTTGTCGCTCCCTATGAGTTTCTCTATGTTTAAGGACAAAGCACTGGTTTCCAATCCTTCGGGACTTTTCTATTATGAGGATTCAAATTAATTAAACGAAGTATTGCGCTCATTGTATTTAAGGATTCAATTTTGTTGTATAAAATAATATTATTTATTCCTTTAATAAAAATGAAGTGCCTGCCGATAAAGTATAGAACATCATTATGTTGAAGGATTATGTATGTTTGAGCGGTATGGCATAAGAGTTAAAATTTTATTAAATTGTCTTCTATCAGTCATTATATTTTTTGTCTTTTTAGTCTGGCTCAGTAATTTTTATTGGAATGTCCTTATCGATACACGAAAAGAGCGATTAAAAAATATCATAGATATCAGCTATACCTTAGCAAAAGGATACATAGACTCAGAAAAAAAAGGTTTAATATCGCGCGAAGAAGCGCAAAAGAGGATGATTGAAAATATAAAATCTATCCGCTATTCAGAAACAGAATATATTTTTATTTCCACTACGAACAGTTTTTTGGTCGTGAATCCATCAAGACCTGATGTCTATATGAAAGATATGTCTGAATTTAAAGACTCAACCGGTTTTAAAACATATTCTAAAATATCAGAAGTTGCGAAAACAAAAGGTGAGGGATTTATTAGTTATATGTCACCTAAATTAGGCTCATCCGAGGCAATTGAAAAACTTACATTTGTAAAACTCATACCTGAATGGAATTGGATTTTAGGCACTGGATTATTTTTAGACGATGTTGTTGAAATTCTCAAGAAATTTATTGAGATACTTTTAATTTCTTGTATATTATGCACTGCCGCACTTATCTCTCTTGGGCTTTATTTTGCAAATTCTGTGGTAAAACCATTGATGAAAGTAAGTAATATTCTGATGAAAAACTCTGAGGCGCTCTCCCATAAAAGTAAATTTTTAAGTGAATCAAGTCAAAGAGTACAAAGTTTTTCGAAAGATCAAGAGGCTTCCATTCAATCTACGGCTTCTGCAATTTCTGAAATAACAAGTATGATTGCTAAAACAACTGAGTTTTCAATGGATTCAGCAAGATCGGCAAATGATATCTCGAAAAAGGTTGAGCAAGGTGAATACTCTATCAAAAGCATGCAAGACTCAATGAAGCGAATTAAAGAATCGAGTTTTAAATTAAAAAATATTGAAAAAATATTTAATGAAATTGAAATTAAAACTAAGGATATAAAGAGGATTGTTGCTAAAACCGAGTTGCTTTCCTTAAACGCATCTATAGAAGCTGCGCGAGCGGGCGATACGGGTAAAGGCTTCTCAGTTGTGGCTCTAGAAGTGGGAAATCTAGCTCAAATGAGCGGTAAGGCTTCCAACGAAATTCAACATCTCTTGAATCGGAGCCGGAAAGATGTGGATGGAATTCTGCAGGAAACCATTGAAAATGTTGGAGAAGGAGAGCTAAGAACATCTACAGTTTCTGATTCCTTCCCTGATATTGTAAATGGAATTTTGAGTATAAACACGCAAATGGGGCAAATTTCTGATGCTATTAAAGAGCAAGAAATTGGTGTAAGGCAGATTTCTACAGCAATGAGCCAATTAAACGATTTGGCATTAAAAAACAGTGGTGAGTCAGATAAATCATTAAGAGCAACCGAAGATATCGCAAAAGTCAGTGAAGTTTTAAAAGACAATATTGAAACATCAAATCTTGTGATCCAAGGAGCAAAAAAGAAGAGTTAAATATAATTTATTTTTGTTTTACAATGCATATTTAATATTTTTTACCATAAACTAAGTATTTTATTTCATTCATACTGAGGGCAATGCGATTGCTATCTTGTTCAACCGTTTTAGCTGTTGCAAGTGCTTTATCTGCAGAATCGCTATTTTCTTTGGTGACCATGCTGAGTAAGTTGGTTGCCTCGGTGGTGGTTTCAACTCCAATTTTTTGTTCATTCGTTGCTTCATTGATAGAATCAACTCTCTGTTTAATTTCTTCTATTTTTTCAGATATGCCTTTAAATATTGTGACTGCAAGTTTACTTGCTTCAATGCCTTCAACCACTTTGAGTTTTGTTTCTTCAATAATACTATCAACTTTTGATGCACTGGAAGCAATGAGTGTTTCGATTTCATTTGCGGCATTTCCACTTGTTTTGGCAAGATTTCCGACTTCTTCCGCAACCACAGCAAAACCTTTTCCGTACTCTCCTGCGCGCGCTGCTTCTATGGAAGCATTGAGTGATAGGAGCTCAGTTTTTGTTACGATATCGTTTATAAGTGAGGTTTTTGTATTTATTTGATTGATGATTTTTCGGATTTCTTCAAGGGAAGTATTGGTTTCTTCTATCTTAATGACAGCTTTCTCCATTCTTTCCATTGCTTGGTTGCCTTCTTGGGCTTCATTCGAAACATTGGTGGCAGTGATTTTTGACCCTTGGACATTTTCGACTGTGCGTTTGATCATAGCTAAAATTTGTGTCAAGGAGGCTGACGATTGTTCCTGAGATTGTGATTGTTTTACAGCATTGGCCGCTACTTTATCAAAGAGTTTTGTAAGCTCTTTTGATGATTTTAAAATAGATTCTGAAGTGATCCCAAGCCTGCGAGCAACTTCGGCGAACTTTCGTGAAAGCCCTAAAGAAAGATAGAGAGCGAATACTAAGGAAATGAGCCATACCGATGAAATGATAACAACTGTGTAAAGAGTCTGTCTGTTATTTGCGCCAAAAATATCATCGACTGGAATACTGATCACGAGTGTCCAATTAATACTGGGAATAAATTTTTTGTTTTTAATATGATCAAATGCAAGATAGGTATCTCTTTTTGATAATTTGTCATAATAATATGAAGATCCGCTTTTATTGTTAAGTGCATCTTTTACGGAGTCGGATTCAATAAGCATTTTTGCTTTTTCTGAGGCATAGCTAGGATCAAGCGCTTTGCCTTTCTCGAAACTCTCACGGGTAAAATCAGCGAGAAGGTCACCTTTTTTGTTTAACAGCAAAATATCGAGTCGAATGGCGCTAAATTGTCGAGCCTGCTCAAATTCGGTGGAGACTTCACTCCCAACCCAAGAAAAATTTGCGCGATTGGTTATGACGCCAATTTTTTTCCCCGCTGTGTTTTTAACAACAGTGCTAAAGCTAGTGGTGAACTCTTTTCTACCATAGGCTTCTTCAATAAGATTATCAGTCTGAGCATCTTCAAAAAAAGTTCCATCAAAGCCATTTGTTTTGTCAACAGTAAATTTTTCATCAATAGCATTTTTAAACCATTCTGTATTAGCAAAGTTTTGCTTTGATAATTTTGTTAGATTGAGCATCTCATCTTTAGGCCCTTTGCTATTTGATGCAATGTAGTTTCCATTTGTATCAACAAAAAGAATGAAATCATATATTCCATACATTCTAACGTACTCATTGAATACTTTTGTCATGTCATCAATTCTATTTGTTTGTAAAATCGTATTAACTGCAAATGCTTGAACATCACCATAGCGTTCATAGAACTGTGCCGAGATAGATTTATCGATGGCAGAAGTTGATTTATTAATATAATTTTGGATAGCTTCTTGATTTCTAATATTATTATTTATGAGTGCAATTGTTATTATGATAAATGCAATTATCGTAATACCAAATATGCCAGTGAAGATAACTTTAGCTTTTAAGCTAAATCTATCAAGTAAGTTATTAATTTTTTCTAAAGCCATAGCTAAGCCTTATTTATATTTTGAGTATTCATAAATCTTCAGATCTTCAAAGTATCAGAAAATTCAATTTTTCGTAATAGCTAAAGCAATTGGATGTTCTTTTTCTGACTCTCTGAGATACTAAATTTTGAATATCTTGAAATGTTAATTAATTTAATGATTAAAACAATATGAATAAAAAATTAACATAATTCTTATTTTTATTTTGATTAAATAAGAAAATAAATTATTATTATTTAATTTATTTTACAACATTTTTTTGATTTAATCATAATCAGTTTTTATTGATCTTTTATTTTTAATATGCTAGGTATTTCAAATATTTTAAATATTAATTTGTTTTCTGTGGGGCTGTGTATTTATTTATTTAATTTTAGTTAGGGAGAATAGTATGAAAAATTTGTCTGTGCTTTCTGTCGTTGGTCTGATGATTCCTTGTCTAAGTTATGCTGGTATGCCAAAGCTTCAATCCACAACTCTTCCTTTGCCTGTTGATAAAACAATGGAACAAATTGACAAACAAGCGATAGATTATGTTGTTGGTATTCCTGTTTATCAAGATCAAGTAGATATTCATCAGTACTATTATGTCCCAAAATTAAAAGCATCGACAAATGCAGATGGCGTATCTGCAACATTTCTAAAAAATGACGTCGCTGTTTCAAGTTCGTCTGTTATCGCAGATTTGAGTGTTAAAGTTTCAAGTTTAACAACTGAAGAGTATTTTAATGCAAGAAAAACAGTTATTGATTTGGAAAATATAATTAATGAAACAATTAAAAGGAATCCCGCTGATCCAAATATCCAAGTTTATCAAACTTATTTAAACAAAGCGATTGAAAAGAAAACTGAAATAGAGAAAAAGGCAAGCGGGTTTGAGCAAACTCTACCACAAGGAATTTTAACCTCAATTTATAATAATATTGCCACTATTTTTGGAGCAGCAGGAATTCACTTTCCAATCCATGAAAACGAAAATGTTACAGCTAGACATAATAGATTAAATCAAAAATTAGTTGATTTAAATTCTTCTAATGGTGGTCTTATTACTGGAAATATTTATGGTGGATTTAGTGATAGTGAACTTTTAAAAATAAAAACATATAAATCGAAATATGCACAAAATATTAAAGTTTCTGTTATACCACTTGCGAGTTTATCTTTTGAATCTTTAACTGAATTACAATACGATGCAAATGGGGTTAAAAGCCAACGCGCAGGTATTCCAATTTTCTCTTCATTAAAAGGAGGAGGAACTCTTACGGGAGCAACTTTCAACTTTGACTTAACTACGAATGGTGCCGTTTCATTTGCCAGAAATTTATCTCCATTCATTCCACCAATTAGCGTTAAAGGTGTTTTACAGCAAAATATAAATCCATATAATGCAACTCTTGATTGCGATTTTGGTCCTGGATTAATTATTAAAGATCGTTCTATTATTAATAAACAAGTCGCTGTATTCAATGATAATACTGTTTCTAATATGATTATGAATGGTCCTCAATCACAAAGTCATTGTCGCATAACGGTTCATTCTGGTGATTCTCAAGCAGCATTGATTGCAGCTACGCAAGCTCTTGAAAGCGAAATTGTTAAATTAAAAGTGCAAAAATCTAATTTATCAGCGCAAGATAGAAGTCAATATTGGCAGCAAATGCAACAACAACAAGGACAAATTCATGATAGAACGGCGCAAAACAATGGCCATCAAAATGTTTTCCAAGCTTATCAACAATCAGGTTGGGCGCAGTCGGCTGTGAGTGCAATAGCACAAAGACCAAATTACTATTGGCAAACAAATGCACAAGAAATGGCATCTTTATCGGGATTAAAAATACATCGTGAGATTGTTTCAAATAATGCACGTTCTGTAAATATATCGATTCCAACCAATATTTGCTTTGTGTGGAATGTGCATGTGAAAGCATACAGAGCTTGCAATGAAGGTGAGCAAGCAACTGCATTACCTTTAACGGATGCAACTCAGGCCGCTCGGCAATCTCAATCCTGTGCTAATGTACAAGATGCTAATAGTTGTGGAGAAAATAGAAATACAAATGCTCCTACTTCACCTGAAGGGAATATTCTACCAGATAATCTTTAAGATTCTTTAAAAAAGCTTCAGAGATTTTCTGAAGCTTTTTTTCTCGAGGAAACAATGAAAAAGAGTTTTGTTACCATCTTACTTTTGTTATTCACTGTAAAAATTTACTCCTTACCAATCAATTATATTTATGGGAGTTTCAGAACTTCACAGTCAATGGATAAAATTTATTTTTTACCAACTTTCAATGAAAAATTAAGTCCAGAAGAAGTGAAATATTCAGATATTTGGTTGAAACAAATATTCACAGGCACACATTTTAAATATAATGATTTAACCGTGTCGTTAGATTATCACCCATCTGTGCAAAGTGTTGTGCGAGGGTGTTTTTGGGGGTGGCTTAAGCAACTCGATTTGCCTAATAAATTAATGCTCATGGAATTTCTTAAACCCGAGACACCCACTTCATTTCTTAGAGACGAGATTGGATATTATGCAGATTCTTTATTAAAATTTTCCCAAATAAATAAAGAAAACTGTCGCTTTGAAAAGCCTATTTTGGATTTATCATTTACCTATATTTTTATAGGATTGGACCAATACTTAAGTGAAAAAGCATCCAGCCGGCCGGAGGATGAAAAATATGAAAGAATTCTCGGGAAAACGTATACAGCGCAATCACAAGACTCTTCAATGAACGAGCTGAAAAATTTTTTAGCTTGGATTGATGCCTTTCAAATGTATTCACCACAAGCATCTGCAGAAATTGTGAATGAGTTTGTAGAAGTAATAGAAAAGTCACCTAAAGAAAGTTGGAATGAAAGTGAAACGGCGTTTTTATTTATAGATGTCTTACGGAGAAAACTGCCAAACTTCTCAGATTATATCAATGATTATTATAAAATGATCCCCTATCAAAAGAGTGCAAAGTTATTGCATGATAAATGTTTTTTAAATGGAAAGTTTTTAAGTGATAACTGTGGAATTCATTCTATTTATAAAAATTTTGTGGTTTTTAGATTAACTCGAAGTACGGACTTTTCAGATAATTTAGTTTGGGTGGGGCAATGAAAGCTAAAAATAAAATAATTTATTTATTGTCATTTATATGTGTTTCTTTGATTGTATATTTTGTATTTAAGGAAAAAAATGAACGGGAAAATATAAAGAGCGAAGATGTTAACTTGCTAAAAAATGAGAATATCAATAATGCGCAAAAAAATGAAGTTAAGAAAAACGAAACTATAGCTCCAAAAGATGTGGAAGATGAAATAAATTATAACGAACTTTCTCCTCATGAATATGTTGCTTGGTTAAAAAATCCAAAAGATAGAGTTTTACTTGAAATTAAAGATGATGGAGCACGTATATTCAGAAAAGGGAACGTAACAATAACTGTGATGCCTAATGGAGAAGAACTCTATTTGCCTGATGAGCTATGAACAAGATTAATATACTTTTACTTTTCCATTCCCATTTTATATTGTTCAATCGCTAATTTCGACATATAAGAATCATTTTTTATTTTATCCATGAGTTCAGAAGCTTTATTGAGTTCTTTCTTAGTTGCTGTAATCCCATCTTTATCGTTTGGTAATTTTATGTTTGGATTGAGTTCAGGATCATTTTCTTTCATCCAATTTAATATGAGGTCGCGTATACCAAAACTTTGAGCATCTGCCATAACTTTCGCATATTCGCCATCAAGCATGCCTTGAAAAATATCGTGAGCATTGCTTTCATCTTCTGGCTTTGCAGTTTGTCGCATACTTTTTATCATCATATCGATATAAAGAGTTTCAAATTCTTTTGCTACATTTTCTGCATCTCTTAATTTCTGCTCTTTTTTTGATAGATCTTTTACTGTTTGAGAAGGTTGATTGATTGATGGATCTGCATTGCTCTTCATTTTTTGTAAGATATCTTGAGAACCAATACGCATAACCAATCTCCATTTTACATGAGTTTAATTTGAGCTTTTATGGCTTTTGCAATTTCTAATGTTTGAATAATTGAGACAATATCTTTAGGACCTGCACCTAAATTGTTTAAGGCACGGACGAGGTCAGAGACTGAAGTAACAGCAGGCATTTCACCCACTTTATAATTTTTTTTGCCAACCTGTATTTCTAATCGGCCATGGCTGATAGCGACAGGCTCTATGACAACATTGCTTCCAGAAATAATTGTGCCCGTCCGTTCATTGATGACAACGAAAGCCATTGAGTCAGGTGTTACTTTAATTTGTTCTAAGATCGACATAAATGCGACAGGATTAAAACTTGGATTGTTTCTTGTAACTTTATTTGGAACTTTAACTGAAATGAGTCCTGCATTGATTGGATCGGCTATGAATTCGCCAAAGGTATCATTCAGAGCTTTTGCAATTCGTGTTGCGGTTGTAAAATCGGCATTTTTTAAACTTAATTCGATATTATTATTGCTAATAAAAGTGGATAAAAACTCTTTCTCTACAGTTCCTGTGTTTGTTAAAGAAACAGTTTTTGTGGTTGAACCGCGGGTAGCTTGTCCTGTTCCACCTTCAGCTCCCGCCATCGAAGTGCCCTGACTGATCGTTCCTTGTGCAGTAGCATATACTTGTCCATCCACTGCACTCAAAGTTGTCAGTAAAAGAGTGCCTCCTTCTAAGCTTTGCGCATCTCCCATGCTTGAAATACGGACATCGAGTTTGTCACCTACACGAGCAAAAGCAGGTAAAACAGCTGTTACGACAACGATCGCAATATTTTTTGTTATGACTTCGGTGGGTTCTACAGTCATACCCAAGCGTTTAAAGACTGTGGACGTTGCTCTGTTGGTTGCGAGACTCGCTTTGCTATCGCCAGTTCCTTGCAGTCCCACGATAAGTCCGATTCCAGAAAGGGAATTGCCTCTTACGCCACGGACTTCAACCAGATCTTTTAATCTGACTGGAAGTTCATTCTCTTGCGCTGTTAAAGGAGCATGAAATAATATCGAAATAAAGAGAAAGAAAGCATTTCCTATCATAGAGAAGTTTAATAAAACTCTCAATTTACTCTCCTTTACCTCGCTGCAAAATCATTTTGCAGCGGGTTTATTACCACCAGCGCTTCCTGCCGCTTTGCCTTTTCCTTTGCCATCAGTTGAGCCTTGTTGATCAGGTCCGTCAATTATTGTTGCTGAGTCTAAAAGCTTTTTAGCTTGTGCCATCTCTGCATCCAAGCGCCCTCTGTCTTTCTTTAGCCGTTCCTCATCACTTTTGAGGGCTTTTTGCTGCTCTTTCAGTGCATTCCTTTGCGTCTCCAGTTCCTTCTTTTGTCCGTCAAGAGCAGCAATAGTCGTATTCATATCAGGTGCGTATCCAGAAATTTTTCTTGAGACCGTCATATCCCAGCCTGCAGCCGTATATTCAGAATTTTGTCCATTGCTATTTTCATTGATTGCAATTTGGGTGATTTCTTTTGCATCAACTTCAAATTTGTTAAGACTCCGTTGAGGAAGTTTTGCCATGACTAATATGTTTTTGCTTTCCCCTGTATCACTTATATAATTTTTTGTTCCTCTTATGTAAACGTCACCGCCTGGTTCAAAGCCTACGATTTCAAATTTCATGGATTTTACTTGATCATATTTTTGCCCCGATGCAGGTGCATTGGCAGGGGGAGCACCTCCTGCTGGTGGTTGTGCAGGAGCAGGAGACTCTTTAAATTGAAGATCTTCAGGAATATTCACTGTAATCGTTTCACCAACATGTGAGGGTTGATATTCTGTTGCGAGGGATTTGGGTTGCAAGGAGTCCGTCCAAATACTTCCTGATGTTGATCCTGCTTCCCTTGTTTTTATTGATAAATTCTCTCTTTTAATAAATAACTGCTCTTGCCCACGAGAACTTTCTGCTGAATTATTTTTTTCTATTTTTAGCTCATCAATATTATTTTGCGGACCATTTATATTTCCTACCAAAGGTCGAATGGGTAAATTTTGCGCATAAACTTTGGTAGGAGCACAGCTTGAAAAAAAGATTATCATAGCAATAATTGCAAAAAGAATTGTCAGGCGTAAAACAATTTTTTTTGATGTTGGTTCGGGTATTTTATCAAAAGCAGATGAAACTTTTTTACTCGTACTGTTACCTTTGTCAAAAGCATACTCTACTGAATTTAAATATTTATCTATAGTTGAAAACCACACATTTTGATCATTTGTTTCTTTATCAGATTTTTCAGAAATAAAATCCTCTTTTTTAGTTTTTTTATTACGATGTTCTTTAACTTTCAATGTTTCTGTATATCCTTCTTCTTCATGTAAGCAAATAGAATCGAGATCATGAATAAAATTTTTGGTGTTATTATTTGATAGCATATTCAACCTCCCCTGGTGCAATCACTGTTCCTTCAATGATCCCCGTAGGGCGAAAAGAAGCATTTTTCTCAAACCAGTCACTTATTTGAACACGAATTATTTCTCCAAGTCCACCATTAGAGAGAGCTTTTCCATGTGTTTGTATGGTGAGCGCATTTGAAGGTTTGTAGCTTATTCGGGTCTTTTCACCTGTATGTACAAGAATTTCTTGAGATAGATTTTTCATTTCGATCTCTTGGCCTATTTTTAAATCTTTATTCGTTTTTTTATTCATAAAAAGTTTTAATTGCTCGATTGCCTCTTGGGAAGTTACATATGACATTTTAAGTGAACATTTATCATCACCTGTGAGACACGTTTTGATTTCAATGTTATTTGCGCTTAAAATTGTATTTACCTGCAGATTCTGTTTTGCTGATATATAATAAATTAATTTTTTGTCAGTAACAGCAATTTTCCAGAGTGAAATTTTATTTTTATTTGAATTTACTTCAAATGTATATTCTACAGTATAGTTGTTTTTTGTGTTAGATTTATGAATAGAAGAAAAAATAATTTCATTTTCCTCAGATCCTAAAGAATTACATTGTAGACAATTGACATTTAAAATGAAATCTTTTTCCGATGGATTTTTTTGTAATTGATTTTCAATAATTACATTTTCTTCAAAGCCATTTTTTTTTAAAACCTGCGCGATAAGATCTTTTTGAATTTCTGCACGAATTTGATCGCTCGCTAAATTTTTATATTCAATATAGATTTGTGGAGGCAATGCAAGCATAATTCACCTAGTATCTTTATTTCATTTGATTGGTTGAAGCTAACATCTCATCACCGGTTTTTATGACTTTACTATTCAATTCATAAGCGCGTTGCCCTACAATCAATTGCACCATTTCTTCTACAATATTAACGTTACTGGTTTCAAGTTCACCTTGATCAATTGTGCCCACACCATTTTCACCTGGTATTGACACTAAAGCTTCTCCCGAAGCAGGTGTTGCAGTGTAAAGATTGCGTCCCATAGAATTTAAACCTGCAGGATTTATGAAATTTGCCAATTGAATTTGGCCTAAATTGCGTGGCTCATACTCTCCACTGACTTTTGCTGAAACGACTCCGTCGATAGCAATGCCTAAATGCAAGGTATTTGCTGGTACAACGATTTCTGGTAACAAGGGCAATCCTTCCGAAGTGACTATTCTTCCATCCGCACTGCGGCGAAAGGTACCATCACGGGTATATGCTATGTTGCCATCAGGCAGTTGGATTCTAAAAAAACCTTTGCCCATTATTGCCATATCTGTGTCTTTGTTTGTGATTTTTATTGCACCTTCATCAAAGGACTTTTCAACAGAGACAAGTTTTGACCCATTGCCTATTTGAATCCCGCTTGGTGCTATTGTTCCTGTCGTTGTTTGCAAACCCGGAGCGCGAATATTTTGATAGAGCAGATCATGGAAATAGGCTTTACTCCCCTTAAATCCAATTGTATTGACGTTAGCCATATTGTTGGAAAGTGTGTCAATCAATCTTTGTTGAGAGTCCATACCAGTCGCTGCTGTATTTAAACTGCGAAGCATAAGCTGCCTCCTTTGTAGGGATCAAAATATTTCTATTTCTTCTTGCAGGTTAAATTGTTTTAGTGTGAAAGTCGTATGAAAACATTGCAGCTATCTAATTAACCATAGGAAATTTTGAAGCAGGGAGTTTTGATTATGTTTCAAGAACGTGCAGAAAATATAAAAAGTTTCGATGGAAATGAACTCTTTTTTCGTGTTTACACTCCTGCAAAAAAAGAACAGAGAGAGTCAAAACTGGATGGAGTCGTTCTTGCCGTTCATGGTTTTGGTGAACACAGTGGACGTTATGCGCATGTCGCAAGAGCTGTCTGCTCGAAAAATCTTGCCTTTGCAATTTTTGATATCCGAGGGCATGGTAAATCCGGACCAACACGTGGGGATGCTGAAAATTTACATGCGATGGTTTTAGACGTGATATTTATGACAAATCATGTTAAGGAAATTCTTGGTTTAACAAAACAAAAGAATTCTTTTTTTGGTTTGTTTGGGCACAGTTTTGGCTCTTTACTTGCAACTTATGCAGCAGCGCATTTGGCAGATTCTTGTCCACCGCTTTTTTTAAGTTCGCCTTGTTATGGGGTTAAGCAAAATATTCCTGTTTGGAAAAAATTTCTTGCTACAAAAGTTGCAAAGTTTCTTCCCAATTTGGTGGCTCCTATTGGAATTCCTCCCAATTCCTTATCCAACAATCCCGAAAACAATGAGGCGGCACGGCATGATCATTTAATTTTAACCCATATAACTGCGAGAATGGGAAGTACTTTCCTAGGGGCTCTCGATGAAAAAAAAATTGTCCAAGCAATTCGCCTCATCCGAGCCCCTGCCACAGTTGTTGCCGCTTCGGATGATAAACTCGTAAAAATTGAAGTGACAAAAAAATGCGTACCCTATTTTTCTCATAATGACAGTTCATTCAAAGTCATTGAAGGGGCGGGGCACGAGATTTTTAATGAAACAGAACAATGTCGATCACAAGCTATATCCGATCTTTTAAAATGGATTGAAAAAAGTGGTTGAAATCAGAAAGAAATGGAACTTAATTCATGATTCGGATCGAGAACTTAACCAAGGGTTACGCTGCAAAAACCTTATTTCAAAATACAACCTATCATTTTCCAGAAGCTGAAAGAGTGGCGTTGGTTGGGCCAAATGGTGCTGGGAAATCAACATTATTAAATATTATCTGTGGAATTGATGAAGCAGACAGTGGGCAAATATTAAAACCAGCAAAGGTAAATCTAGGTTATTTACCTCAGGAGCCGAACGCTCATCCAAAGGCAACTCTCCTTGAAGAGTGTGTGGATGGTGCGATTAAGTTAAGGGAACTCAAAAAACAGCTCGATCATATTCTTGAACAAATGGAAGAAAATTATAGTGAAGAAGTTCATAAAAAATATGAGAAAATTGAAAATGATTTTCGAGAAGCGGGTGGATATGCACTCGAAGCACGTGCGAAAGGAATTTTATTAGGTCTCGGTTTTCAGGATTTTCTGTTCAGCAAAAATCCGAAAGAACTTTCGGGTGGTTGGAGAATGCGTCTTGAATTAGCCCGAGTTTTTTTGAATGACCCAGATTTTTTAGTGCTTGACGAACCGACCAACCACCTAGACTTACCAAGTCTCATTTGGGTGGAGAAATTTTTGCAGAGTTTTCAGGGAACATTATTGTTTGTTTCCCATGATCGTGCACTATTAAATCGTTTGTCCACTGTTACTTTGCATCTTAATAATGGTAAATTAACACCATACAAAGGAAATTTTGATTCTTTTTTAGAGCAACGGGAGCATCGTCTTGAACTCGAAGCAGCGCAAGCCGATAGATTGAAAAAAAGAATGGAAGAAGTTCAACGCTTCGTTGATCGTTTTAAAGCAAAAGCTTCGAAAGCAAAGCAAGCGCAGAGTCGTGTGAAAATGCTTGCACGTATGAAGGAGCTTGAAGGTACATTTGACCTAGATAATGCTGCGGATGAAATTTCTTTTTCTTTACCTAAAACTATTGCAAGTGGTAAGGAAGTATTAACAATTGAAAAACTCAGTATAGGTTATGATAAAGTACTTTCAAAAGATATTCATTTAAAAGTAACAAGAGGACAAAAAATTGCAATTATAGGGCCAAATGGAATTGGGAAATCAACTTTATTAAAAACAATATCTGAAAATATTCGTCCATACGACGGTAGTTTTGAATTGGGGCACAATGTTTCTTTAGCTTTTTTTGCTCAAGATCAGTTAGATATTCTTGATGAAAAATTAAGTATTTTAGAAAATGTTATGAGAAGTTCTGCTCACGTCTCAGAAAGACGTGCCCGCAGTCTGTTGGGAAGTTTTTTGTTTAGACGTGACGATGTTTTCAAACCTGTAAAAGTTTTATCGGGTGGTGAAAAGAGTCGAGTGGGACTTGCCTGCCTTTTACTACAAGAAGCAAATTTTTTATTATTAGATGAACCTACAAATCACTTAGATATGTCAAGTGCTGAAATTTTAGCGCAAGCCATTGATGATTATGAAGGCACTGTACTTTTTGTGAGTCATGATAGAAACTTTATAGACTCCATATGCACACATGTTTTTGCTATGACCAATGACGGACGCTTTGCCTTATTTGAAGGAAAACTTGAAGATTATGAAAGATTAGCTCCATTATCTGGCTTCCCTGATATCTTAAGCCCAGATAAAAGTTTAGAAGTTGCAAAAATATCTGATGAATATACAAAGCCAATTCAAGCAAAGTCTTCTGATAACTCAAGAGAACAACAGCAAGAAAACAAAAAAGAAAAATTAAAGCTTGAAAAAATGAAAGAAAAAATAGATGCAGATATTCTTGATATTAGCGAGAAAATAAAGAATATTACTTCGGAAATGGAAAGTGTTGATCACAATGATTATAAACGTCTTACAGACTTAAATAAACAACATGAAAATTTTAAATCTTTATTAATTAAAGCTGAAGAAGATTGGCTTGGAATTGAAGAGAAACTGAGTGATTTGACATAATAGATTAAGTATTTTCTATTTTATTGTAACGACAGACTATAAAAGTAACGTCATCCATAAGTTTGTTAGGAAAAGTGAAATCTCTGAATTCTTTTATGATCTCATTTTTAATATCCGTGACATTGCTGTTTGCATTGTTTAATATGATCATTTTTAATCTTTTTTCACTAAATTCTTCACCATTATCGTTTAGAGCCTCAATTAAACCATCTGAATATATAATTATTGCATCACCATTTTCGAGTGCCACATTTCTTTGCTCATAAATTTGAGATGATTGTTCTGCTGTTGGAGTCATATCAAAGCCAAGAGGTTTGCCTTGAGCAATGAGTTTTGACAAGGTATTTTGACCTTTTTTCTTTTTAATTGTTATGGGGAAATTATGTGCTGCATTCGAGAACTCGATAGTCTTGTTTACAGGATCGAGTACAGCAGCAAACATAGTCATGACTTTATTACCATCACCACTGTTACGCACCACAGAATCGAGTTGAGATAGGATCGCTTTTGTTGTTATATACGGTTGTGTGTGTATGGAATCACAGTACCCTTTAACAACTGCGGTTAAGAGAGCACTTGCGGTTCCATGACCAGTCACATCTCCTAATAAAAGTAACAGTCTATCATTAGTTAATTTATAATAATTCCACCAATCACCAGCGCATTTATCAGCAGCTTCAAAATGATTTGCTAATTCAAAATCTCCTATCACTCTGAAATCATACTTTGGCATTAGATTATTTTGAACGAGTCTAGCAGTTTCTTGCTCACCAATAAGTCTTTGTTGCTCCTTTTGCTCTTTTATAAATCGAATATTATCTAGTGCATTTGATACGCTAATCTGGAGAGCCCTGATAGCACTGTATACAGATTCTGCTGCATTGTAAGAGAATTGATAGACCTGACGAATATCATGAATTTGAATTATTGCACTCACTTCTCCTGTACCATTGTCTTTAATATAAAATCTTTTTCTACCGAGAGGTTCTCCTTCAATATTATCTAAAGCTAAAAAATTATCTTCACCTGTTTCTTCAGCTTTTAATATTTCATGAAAACCTTCGGTAGACGTAAATTGTAATAAATAATGAATAACATAAAACTCAGTATTCAATTTTCTTTTTGCAATTTTTTCAAGAGAGTCTGACAACTGCTTTCCAAGGTCTTCTATAGAAAAGGTACTGGAAACCTTCATACCTTCTTCTGCTAAATTTTTGAGATTATCTTGATTTTCCTCAATTTGTGAGCTCATTATATTGAAGTTTTTGACAAGATCTTTCATTTCATCGCGACTGCCAAGTCTCTCTGGAATTTTAATAAATTTTCCTCGAGATATATTTAAACTTGCTTGGCTGAGCCTTAAAATTGAATTGATTAAAGTTTTTCTTAAGAGAAGTCCTATAGAAAAAACGATCATGACTGTAATTGCTAAAGCCAGAAATACGACATTGCGGATCATAGCACGAATTGCATTAGCAATATTCGAAGTGGAATAATCTAAAACAAAGTAACCGATAACATTTGGATCCGCATTTGCTTTTTTTCGATGAATCATACTGCCGATTATTCTCGAAGTTTCATTTGGGAGATTATCTTGATATAAAAAACTTTCTTCCCTTTTTAAGAGTTTATTTTCCAAAAATTTCATTTTCTCTGGAGTGATAATTTCTTTTATTTCACTTTCTTTATTTTTATCGAAATTACTTATTATTTTGTTGTTTTTTGTATCCTTTCCTAAGTATGTTACAAGTGAAGAATCAGAATCAAAAATATAGATTTTATAAGCATAATTATTTTCGATAATATTTGAAAGTGTCTCTCTGATTCCTGATATATCAAATTCCCAAAGGTAACGTGTTACTGATGGTAGGAATAATGTATAAATAAGTTTGTGTGAATTTAATGCTTCTGCTCTCAAATTTTTTTCAAGCATATAAATAGCTAAACTTGCAAAAGTAAGCATGACTACTAATGTTGATCCTAGTATCCATGAAAGTATTTTTGCAGTTAACCTCATAAAAACCCCAAAATTAGAATACCCTTTTTACTTAAGCAGCAACATTGGGTGGAGGTGGTTCATCATCCGGTAAATTTTGTTCTTTATGCATGCTGTCATAGCCACCTGATTTCTGTACTTGTTCCCATTTATATAAAACTCCTGCTTTTCCTTGAAACCAAAATTGTAATCCGACAGATGTGCAAGCATAGCGTTCAAAAGCTATTACGCGTGTTGTTTCGTTTGCCAAGTTTAAAATAACTTTATTTCCTGTTAATTTAATTTTCAAAACCCTTTCATGCTTCGCTCCTTCAAGCCATAATAATGTGCAATTTGAAGTCACAAGTTCACGCAATTTTTTTTGCAACGTAAAAAAGATCATAATAGTTGCCTCCTGGCATAGACAAAGAAACTTCTTGTTTCTTTGGAATAAAAGATTCCTTTGCTGGGGCTCTTTTATTGCTTCATATTTGATCGGTGCATCAGTTAAATAGTTAATGCGGCAAGAAATGCCTTATATTTATTTGAATTGACTTTTATTATAAAGAATTTGTGGGATTAAATATCTAATGAAAGTTTTGCATTATAAATTGTTTGAGAGCTCGAAATTTGAGCATTAAAATCAATTCCTATAAACGGAATAAAGGTAACATGAAGGCCACCCATGCCATAAAACTCTGTCCACGCAGAACTTTGTGAAACATGAACGGTAACACCATTGCTTGTAAAATCTGCATTTGTACTTGCGTTTGACCAATTTGCTCCAGCGCCAAGATAAGGTTTCAGAAATGGAACAGCTAAGCCAATTAATAATTCTGCATTTGTAGATGATGCTGTAAATGGAGCATAATTTGCAATTTGTGTGTATCCTGCTCGCAAAGCAAAAGATAGAGGTATTAGTTTTGGTTTAAATGCATATTGTAAAGCGATCCCTGATAATTCAATGTTACTATTTGGTATTTGCGCATAATTTAATGCCACATCTAGGCCAAATGGTATACCCAATTGAGCAATTATACGAGGATAAACTATTGATGCGGGAAAATTAGCGCTGCCATTAGTGTAGTTACTTAAAGAAGTTTTGGTTGAACTGGCAACATCAAAATAAGTCGCTCCTGCACCAACTGAGATCGAGAGTGGTAATATTCTACCAGATGATGCTCCAGGAAAAGACATAAATTGAAAACGTGTAGAATTTACAATCGGGCGTACGATATTGTCGTAGTCACTTTGGGAAGGTTGAGCCGTAAATTGATAATCGAGAGAACTTGCAAAAATTTTATGAGACATAAACAAAGAAAATGATACGCTAAGTATCGACATTAATTTTCTTTGTGAGGTTTTATCTTTAAAAAACATTTTAATTCCTTTCCATACAATACCGTTTACTTCTTAGATGAGCGGTAAATTTTTATCAAGCATGTCCTTTAAAGTTTGATTAGAAATTGGCTTTGCTAAAAATCCTGAAGAATACTTTGTCATAATTTCCATGATAGAATTTGGTATATCATCTGCATCTGCACCAGTAATAAATATAAATGGTGTAGATGGAAAACTTTGTTTAAATTCTTTCATTAATTCAATTCCGCTTTCATTATTTAAATATAAATCAGATAAAATAAGTTTGATGTCTTTTTGTTTAGTTAATTCTCGAGCTTCTTGAATTGTAGAAGCAGCGCAAACACCATAGCCAAGTTTACTAATTTTAAGACTTAATATTGAACGTAAATCTTTTTCATCATCAACTATAAGAACGTATTTTAATGGAACTAAATTTTTATTTTCATCGGTTGCATGCAATGGTTGGGGAACGGTATTACCCGTTGCTTCGGAGACAGCATGTAAAATATCGTCGCAGGTAAGTGAAATTTTAAATAGTGGAACGCCTTCCGATGTTTTTCCATATAAAACTTCGCATTGAATGCGTTCTGCCGTTTTTGCTGTGTACAAAAAGATATTAGCTATATCGGAATGCTCAGTTTTATTGTTGTAATTTATTTCTTCAGGATTTATTTTGGAATTATCGTTTGATTCAAGCCAAATATATAAATTTAATTGATTTTTGAATTTAGGATTGCCTGGGTGTTTATTTTTTTCAATTTTTCCAAGACACAATGATTGGAGCAATTTTCCTGGAATCTGCCACTCAGTGAGAAGGCGCCACAGATGAACCCACATTTGCTCAAAAATAATATAATCGACTTGCACATTTACGCTAGGAATTTGCAAAGTCGACCATTGCAATGTTTTGCGAGGTTGTTGAGTTAAATCTTGAATTTTTTGCACAATACTCCGAATATTATGTTCTTTCATTATAAGTTTTGTTTTACCACGTAATGAACGAATACGATTGATAATTCCTGTCATATATTCGGTATTTGAAATGAGCTTTTCTTTTACGACATGCAGCTCGCTGTGAACTTGCGAAAAAGTTTTTGGGATATGTTGAACGATATCATCGAGGAGTTCCGTGTATCCATGTATTTTTGCAAAAGCATTCATCATGTCGTGAAAACTCCAGACACTTAACTGACCAATTGCAACAAACATTTCGAGTTGATTTTCACCTATGTCTTTATAACTTTCATCTTCTGCTTCTTTAGTTGAATTATCATTTGAAAGTTTTAAAATCATATCTTTTAAATTTTGAATATTTTCTTTGATTTCATGCTTAACTGTCTCTGTAATTTCTTTCCGTTCGAGACGTAATTGATTAAATTGAACATCAATAACGCTTACGATATAATATACAATTTGGTTTTGATTGCAGGTTGCAGCAAAGTTTTTAATTGCTGAACTAGCTCGATAAATTGCATCAAAAAATTCAGGTTTTGGCCCCTCTTTCATTAAAATAGTTGCTACTCCATTGAGTTCCTGGATCTTCTGTTTTGAATTTGTTACGAAAGCACGAAGAATTTCATTGTCAGATAAATTATCATTCATATAATTTGAGCTCCTTGCTTAAGCAAAACTAGGATGCTCTCAGTTTAACCTGTTTTCCAGAAATTTATGTGCCAATTTTACGTGTTGAACAGTTTGCCACTTCACCCGATTCAATCCCGCTGTTTTCAAGTGACGCTGCTGCAAGATGGCGAGATCGGAATGTGATAAATGGATATGATTCTTTGTCTGCTTTGGGAGCGTAACCTATTATTGATTTACAAAAAAATCCTCTTAAGAATCGTTCTACTTTTGTAAATTCAACATACGCATCTTGACTAAAAGTGCAGTTGACACAATTAAACATAACGCTATACGGTGTATGCCACATCATTAGAATATTTTGTAATTTTGCTTTTAATACCTGAATGTCAGCTGCCGTGACAAAATCAACAGCTTCGGCAAAATTAATTTCCATTACATGCGCATTAAAATCATTATCGATTTGAATTGCACTGCGTAAATCTCCTTTAATTTTTTGAATTCCTCTGCCTCGAGCTAATCCTGTAAGTTTAATAGCTTCTTCATAGCCAAATATAATTTCAATTTTAAGATTCGGTTTTTTAGATTCATCATCATAAAATCCAATAATTTTACGCATAAAAAAATTTTTAAAAAATTTAAGCATATTTTCAAAAGCAGGTATTTGTTCTTGAAATATATGAAAATCTCTGAGATCAAATAAACATGTATAAGGAGAATGCCATGATTTTAAATTTGCAACCCATGCTTTTTTTAAATTTGAAATATCTTCCTCTGAATGTATATGGTATCCTTCTGGAAAGAATATTTCTAGAACACGAGCTGAAAAATGGTTTTCAAACTCAATTTTATTATTCATAAATGAACCTCAAACATATTATTGCGAAATTATATTTATTTTGCACAAAAATCCAACTTATAGAAGGTATTGTGATTTCCATCACTAACATACTACATAGGCTTGACTGTGGCGAGAGTTAAATCCTAATGATCATTTGTGGCAATTGACTTTCAGGAAGGGTTATATGAAATCACTGTTTTTATTTTTTACTCAGGGTGAAGCAGGAGCTCCCCAATATTTGAGTCGTACTGGAGAACAGGGAGCTGAAGCTCTCTCTGAAACAATATTTACATTTTTGAAGGATAGCCTTCATTTGGATCTCTTATCCACCTTAGAAGCAAGAGCAAAATCTTTAAATGAGGATATTTTATGGAAATCATTCAAAGAACCCGCATCACTCCCACAAGCAATACAAGCATCGATCCGACTATTTCCACAGCTTTTGCTTTTAGCTGGGAATGAAATGCGAAGTCTAAAAACGACCGAGATTCTTGCTAATAGAATTGCTCTGCCAGTTTGTGTTGATGAAAGATTAGATAGACACGCGAGTTCGAAACCAGAAATTGGCACTTTAAAAGATGCTCTTAATGATCTGAGCAAATTGCTAAGCAATGAAATAAATCCATCTATCATTCTTGTCGGCACTTCTTTTAATTCTCTGAGCGAATGGATTAGAACCCATATCCCAGCTAATAAATGTGTTGAATTTGAAAAAATACTCTCAATTTCATCTGAAAATGATGTTATTCCTTCGGTTTTGATTGCTGGATTTGAGAAAGAAGACGGGCAAGAGAAATGGTTTTTTGATTTACCTGATAAATCTTAATTAAAGGCGTGTGATTCTAAGTATACCAATATGAAGATCTTTCTTTTCACTCTTTCCAACTTCAAGCGATAATATACTTTGTGCTAATGTCGTAAATTGATTCATACCCATATCTTTTTGTTGAGCGGTTAATCCTGCGGGCATTTTTTTATTATCTTTTTTCATTTTACGCATCATAAAAGCGATAGCAATTCGAGCATAAATGCGCGGAATAATAAAATGTGTGTCATTTGGTGTGCTACTCAGCATCTTATTTATTTCATCAAGAATTTGTTTGGAAACATTTCGATCAAAACCTTTAGGAGTTAGTTTTTTCCAATCGAGTTCAATCCATAAACCAGAGCCACTGATTCGATTTGGCACAATCCAACTTTTTGCAGCAATCTTTGCAAGTAATAATGGAATAAAAGCCAATAGACCATAATATGAGTCGGTACCAAAACCAAAAATAACACTCACTATCGAATATACAATATAATCAGCTAAGACAAAGTTTAGTTTTACTTTAGGTAATTTTTGATAGAGCTGTAATAGGATATAAATTATACTTGTAAGAGATGCAATAACAATGAATAAAATTCTAAATATGAGTACTAATGTTTCCATATACCAACCACAACTTAAATGAGTGAGAGTGTAAGATTTACAAATTGCTTTATTAAAAGTCAGCATTTGTTGTATCTAGTCATTTGGGATAATCCCAGCGAAGATATAGTTTAGCTTAAATTTTTATGCAATGACTTCTAAAGTTCAAGTCTATTAAATAAAAAAATCGTCCGTGTTCAAGAGACCAGGCTTTGGTCGATTTTTATATATATTTTTACAAAGTTCAAGAGCTCCTTCTGCAAATAGTCTGCGCGAATGTGCTGTGTGCGTGATTTGCAGACTTTCACTATTATGACTGAGTATAAGACTATGTTCACCAACAACTTTTCCTACCCGAGAAGAAGAAATTCTTTCATGATTCACTGAAGAAGCATCGGCCAAGGTAATAGCTGTTCCGCTGGGAGCATCTCTCTTTTGCGTATGATGGATCTCATGAATTGAGAGATCAAACCCGAGTCTTCGAGCAAGTTCGCTTACACTAAGACCTGATGAGGTTTTTGCTTTTAAGAGCTGTTCAAATAAGAATATACCTTTGGAAAAATTTGAGACCATGCAAATTGGTATCTTTGCCGAGCACTTTTGAATGGCTTCTTTTTCTTTCATGTTGTGGCCCGTGGTACCTACTACGAGAGCGCACAGTTTTTCAAGGGGATTTTTATCTAATTCATTAATTATATTGCATAAATTTAATGTTCCTGCTGGCAGGCTCATATCGAGCAAAAGCAAATCGGATGGAAGATCTGATAACAAAGATCTGAAATTATCAACGCTTGCTAGCATTGCACGGGAAATCTTAACATAGGATGCATTGTCTTGATCGAGAATTTCAGCTGTGAGAGTTCCTAATCGACCAGTCGCTCCAATCAAACCAATATACATAAAAAGTCCTTATAAATTAACATATTCTAGACCAGTGAGGAGAATATAACGAGTTTCGCTTTTTTCAAAGCTTCGGATTGATGCAGTTTTAAGTCTTTGAAAATACATAATAAAATTTTATTTAAAAAAAACTTTTCAGAAAAGTTTGACAAGTGATCCTGGTTTCTGTAGCTACATCCCTTACCAGCGGGAAGCGAAACTGAGAAATCAGTCTAACAACTCAGTATAACTGGTAAAGTTATTTGACAAGAGAAGAGAGCAGAAACAGAGTGCGGGTCCTTAGAGGCTTTGACTCAATCGGCGCAAGTCGAGAGAGAAGGAAGCTTCGGGGCTCGAGATAAAAGACGAGCCGTCAAAAGAAAAAAAATCTTCATAACGCGAGTTATGGAGTAAGTAATTAGAGCTAAGAGTTTGATCCTGGCTCAGAACGAACGCTGGCGGCGTGCCTAACACATGCAAGTCGAACGGAGGTAGCAATACCTTAGTGGCGCACGGGTGAGTAATGCATGGGAATCTGCCCTATGGTGTGGGATAACTACGGGAAACTGTAGCTAATACCGCATAAGCAAAAGCCGAAAGGTTTTTGGAAAAGCCGGGACCGCAAGGCCGGTTGCCAAAGGATGAGCCCATGTCCCATTAGCTTGTTGGCGGGGTAACGGCCCACCAAGGCGAAGATGGGTAGCTGGTCTGAGAGGACGATCAGCCACACTGGAACTGAGACACGGTCCAGACTCCTACGGGAGGCAGCAGTGGGGAATATTGCGCAATGGGGGAAACCCTGACGCAGCAACGCCGCGTGAGTGATGAAGGCCTTCGGGTTGTAAAGCTCTTTCGGCTGGGAAGAAGGGTGTGGGAGTTAATAAGTCTCACATTTGATGGTACCAGAGTAAGAAGCACCGGCTAACTTCGTGCCAGCAGCCGCGGTAATACGAAGGGTGCAAGCGTTGTTCGGAATTACTGGGCGTAAAGGGTTCGTAGGCGGGAAGACAAGTCAAGTGTGAAATCCCCAGGCTCAACCTGGGACGTGCATTTGAGACTGTTTTTCTTGAGTTTTAGAGAGGGTGGTGGAATTGCTGGTGTAGGAGTGACATCCGTAGAGATCAGCAGGAACACCGGAGGCGAAGGCGACCACCTGGCTAAATACTGACGCTGAGGAACGAAAGCGTGGGGAGCAAACAGGATTAGATACC